>CAZKOF010000015.1:0-32321 GCA_964554335.1 uncultured Bacteroides sp. | reverse complement strand
ATGTTTTTCAGCAGGTTATGCAAAGAGGGCGTGCCATGAATTTTGACACAGCCTCCACTTAGGTTTAGCGTTGATGTATGTCGGATTAGAGGCGAATCTTGCGACCCATGTTGGTAATGTAGATACCGCGCGAGGGCTTGGCAACGCGACGGCCCTGCAGGTCGTAATAGATGCCGTCTTCGGCGGGAGCCGCAACTTCAACAATGGCACCGGTCTCGCCGACGGGCTGGTTCGTCTCGTAGTCGAAGTCATACTCGTCATAGTCGGGCTCCTCAAACTTCGGGGCTACGTAGCCGTCTGGCTCGTCAACGAGCTCCATATACCATTTCGATGCCTGAGCGTCGTTGGTCCAAATAACTATGTTGCCGCCGGCGGCAAGGTGGATTGCGGGATATGAGGCATTCTTTGCGCCGATATTGGAGATGACGGTATGGCCGGTGAGGTCACTGATAAAGCGGAAACTGCCGGCGTTATCGCAGCCTGCGCTGACGGTGAGCGGCGTGTTGTTTGCGTTCATGAGCGTGTCGACATAAACCTTGTTCAGGTCATTGCAGAGGGTGAAGTAGCCGTCAGCGGTAGCTTCTACTTTGAAGATATTGGCGCTATTGTCGTCTTCGGTCGAGATGAGGTTGGTTGCAGTTGCCGCAAGATAGCGGTCGCGGGTGAAGTTGGCATAGTGACCGTCGTGGGCGCTGGTGAAGCGATAACCGCCGTTTTCAACAACGGGTATGGTTGTGGGCGCGAGGGTCAGTGCATTAAACTTCATGTAGGTGTTGTAGGAGGGTTTGGTTTTGTAGTCGCTGACGGTCTTGTTGATGATGTCGGCATTCAGCAGGGGCTGGCCAACATATTTGGCCTCGGTGTCGAAATCAATTTCGTCGGCACGGATTTCGAGCAGCTCCTCGGTCAGGCGCAGTGCGGTCTTGTTGCCTTCGTCAGCCTTATAGGAGTACTTGCCATCGGTGATTTCCTCGATTGAGAGGTCAAGATATGTGCCGTCGCAGTTCTTATCTTCCCAGAAGAAGGCGAGTTTGTCGTTGGCCTGCCACGCCATGGTTGAATAAACCGATGCGCCGTTGGCAACGCGGAAGCGGCCCTCCCAACGTTTGAACATGTCTGTGTCTAACATATCTTCGCCGGCCTGAATCGACCGGTAGGCGATGCTGACAAAGTTGCGGCCACCGCCGTAGGGGAACGATTGCAGAATCAGGTAGCAGTCTTCCTGATACTCATTGCTATAGGCAGGGAGCACCATGATTTCGCCGTCGCAGGCGTTAATGGAGCCGAAGCCCATGTCGGTGACGATGTGGTTAACCCACTTGCCCTCGCCCCTGGTGGCGTTGGTGTAGCGGAACAGGTTGAAGTTGCGGTTGCCATAGCGGTTACGGCCGGCAAGGATTACGGTGCCGTCGGGGAGCTCTTCGGCCTTACATTCGTCGCCGGCGCCGGTCGAGGTCGGGCACTGGTCGGTGCCGCCGAGCACGTGCCAGTTTTGGCCGAAGTCGTCGGAGTAGAGCATCCAGTTGCGGGTGTTGCCGCCATTGTTCTGCGAGGCGAGCACGCAGTAGATGCGGAAGTAGTCACCGACTTTGACGTAGCGACTCTGCATGATGCGGCCCGAGCCGATGAACTGCGAGTCTATCTTGCCGAACTCGGGTTCTCCGTTGAAGAGATCGAGAATGTCGTAGGTCACTCGCATTGCCGGGGTCCAGATGTCGCCGCCATCCTCAGACGTCCAACGCACGCATTGGTTGGGATTATCGTAACGGCCGTTAAAAAAGTTGGTCGGACCGCCGACGGCCATAAGCAGCAACTTTCCGCTCTCACGGTCGGCAACGAGGGCTGCGTCGCCGAATGCAACGTTCCAGTACTTGTTGGGGTCGGCCTGATATTCCGACCACTTGCCGTTGTTCTTATCAAGTTCTGCGGGGAAAGTGGTCACGGCGTTGCCCTGAGCATCCTCAAGATACTTAGGTTCGCTCCAGGTTGCGCCGTTGTCGTCACTGACGGCAATTTGCAGTGAGATGTTGCCGCCACCGATGTCGCCGCCGTTGTGGCGATAGTCATAGATGGTCACCAGACGGCCGGCATGATTGCCGCCATAAACGCGGGCAATCGCCGGGATGCGGCGCTCGACGCCCTCACGGGGATAGATAACGTAGCCCTCGCGCTCGTTGACATGGCTGAGCATACGGCGCACGGTAACATAGATATCATCTACAATAATGCCCTTGCCGTTGGTACCATTCTGGGTGAAGTTGGCCATCGTGGTCTCGCCGTCATAAACGCCGCCTTCGATGCGCTTATAAGTAGTTGCCATGACAACTTCGCTGCCTCCCACGGGGGTCACGCTTGCGGTTTCGGTGAAGGAGCCGTTTTTCTTGGCGCGGAAACTGTAGTTGCTGATGTAGTTGTTGCCGTCGGCACCAAAGCTCCATGTAAAACTCGAGGAGCTGCCTACTTCAAGTTGGAAGTCACCGGTTTCAACAAGGGTACTGCCGGAGTCTGTGGTCGTCATGTTATTCAACGAACCGCCTAAGGTAACCACGGGCTCGGCATTGGAGGTCCAAAGGCCGCGCCACTTGTTGGTTGCGTTGCCGTCGCTGCGCGAGGTTTTGCCCTCGGTCAGTTTGATACCGGTAAATTTCTGAGCGAAGCGCGCGGTCAGCGTCTTGCCTGAGGCGGTGACACCCGAAGCATTGACAATAGCGCCGTTGACGGGAGTTGCGATGCCGCCGGCTTTGTTATAGAGGGTGTAGCCCGAGCCTGACTTAACCACACAGAAGAGATATTCGTCGCCGTAGGCAGGCTCACCATTTGAGCCTGCGTCGGTCAGCGCGGTGCCGGTAAGGAAGTTCTTGCCGTCAAGCAGGTGATACCAGGTCGTGAACCCGTTGAAATGACCGTCAACGATGTTGGTCACCACAAGGTCGCCGACTTTCTCCACTTCCGGAGTTTCATCAACTGCCAAAACGGGTTCATCTTCAATCACCTCGACATACTCCTCGAGAGTCACGGTGAAATCAGCATAGATAACAACCTTGTTGTCACCGGCCTGCACGAGCGATAGGGTTGTTCCCCTTTCAATGGCCTCACTTACGGTTGCCGACGTAGAGGAGTTCACGGTCGACGCAGTGCCCTGATGGGTGATTGTAAACGAGCCGTCAGTCGTTGTTGATGCCGTAAAAGCATACGCGCTGACACGCCAGCCTTCGTCTGTGGTCATGCTGATTGTGCATGTGCCCGACGAACCCGAGTAGACCTCAAAGTTGCCTTCAGACTTGACGCCGACATTGTTGGCGCCGAAGTCAATGGTCAGTCCGGGGTTGGTTGCTGTAGACACCCAAGTTTTGCCGTATGTGCCTCCTGAGTTCTTTGCCGTAAACTCACCGTTTTGATAGTTAACGGTAATTACCACAGGATCCGCCGCCTGAATTTGGGCATGGCCGCCGCCGGCGAGCATGGCCGCCAGCAAGAATGCTTTAGTAGAGATTTTCATGGTTTAAGATATGTGATTGATATGATATGTGAATATAATATGCGCTAAAGTTACGCATTTTTTGCAAATTACACAAAAATAGCCCCCGATTGTTGCTTTTTAACATAATTTGAATATTGATTTTTAGGCATTTTGGCGTTTTTTTATTAACTTTGCGCTCAATAAACCATAAAAACGCAAATAAATTCATTTCTCCTCATGGAAACGACACTTGTTATTCTGAAACCGTCAGCAATTCTTCACGGCTATATCGGCCCGATTATTGAGCGCTTCCAGCGCAAAGGCCTTGTTGTCCGCGGAATGAAAATGATGCAGCTCGACGAACCTATTCTGCACGAGCACTATGCCCACCTGGTTGACCGACCATTCTTCCCCATATTGGTGAAATCGATGATGCGCTGCCCGGTCATTGTCATGGCCCTATGGGGCAGGGACGCCGTTGAGGTCGTGCGCGCAATGACCGGAGCCACCAACGGTCGCAAAGCCGCCCCCGGGACCATTCGCGGGGACTTCAGCATGAGCGGTCAGGAAAACATTGTCCACGCCTCCGACTCGGTTGAAAACGCCGCGATTGAACTCAACAGGTTCTTCAAACCCGACGAAATTTTCGACTATACACCAACCTCGATGGTCTACACCTACGAACCCGACGAAATGCTTTAAAAGGTAAAAGGTAAAAATTAAAAATTAAAAATTAAAAATTAAAAGTTAACGCGGTTGAGAGTTAACTGCTACGATTTAGGAGATAAGACGTGCATTACAGTATAAAATCACTTTTCATCGCTGCCATCGCCGCTCTCGGCGCGCCTTTCTGCGCACAGGCCGAAGACGCCATAGTCCCCCCCGCCGCCCACGCCCGCTCACACTCCGAGCTAATTGCCGGACAGCTTAACATCAGCAACAAAATCAAAGTAGACGACACTGAGGCGTTTCTCGACAACCTCTTCCCTGAAGAGGAGGAGCCGGAACTCGACATCTTTACCGAAGGCTGGGACTCTCAGGCCGTGAATTGCTTCGTCGACATACAGGTCCCCGACGAAATGACCATAGACGTCAGCGGCTTCCACATGCCGACGGCGCCGACATACGTCACCTCGCCCTACGGCTACCGCCGCCGCTTCCGCCGTATGCACAAAGGCATTGACCTGAAAGTGCAGATTGGCGACACCATCTATGCCGCATTCGACGGTCGCGTGCGCCTGGTGCGCAATCAGGGCCGCCGCAAAGGCTATGGCCTCTACATCGTTGTGCGCCATAACAACCAGCTCGAAACCGTCTACGGCCACCTGTCGAAATTCCTTGTCCAACCCAATGACTACGTCAAAGCCGGCGACCCCATTGCCCTCGGTGGCAACACCGGTCGTTCAACGGGACCTCACCTCCACTTCGAGACCCGCTACATGGGCTATGCAATCAACCCCGCGGCAATCTTCGACTTCGCGAACCACACGACCCATACCGACTCATATCTCTTCACCAAGAACACATATATGAACGCGCGCGACTACGCGCCCGACGCGCGTACGTATGCGAGTGCCGAGCCCTCGTCGAAGCCTAAGTCAACAACCGCGACCAAAGGACGCTCGGAATACTACACCATTCGCCGCGGCGACACGCTCTCGCGCATCGCCGCACGCCATCACACCACCGTCAGCAAACTCTGCCGCCTCAACGGACTCTCGACCTCGTCGAAGCTCTCTATCGGTCGCAAGATTCGACTCAAATGAAGAAACTCATTGGCATGACCTCGGAGCAACTGCGCGCGGTTGCTTCGGAAGTCAGTCTTCCCCCTTTTGCCGCCAAGCAGATTGCTCGGCGGCTTTATGTTAACCGTGCGCGCTCAATCGACGAGATGACCGAACTGCCCAAGCGCGGACGCGAAGCCCTCGCAGCCGCCGGCTACACCGTCGGCGTCACCGGTCCCAGAGCCGAAGCCCGCAGCGCCGACGGCACGGTCAAATACCTCTTCGAGGGCAAAGGCGGACGCGACGTCGAGGCCGTTTTCATCCCCGACCACGACCGCGCAACGCTCTGCGTCTCCTCCCAGGCCGGATGCAAAATGGGCTGCAAGTTCTGCATGACCGGGCGCCAGGGCTTCCACGGAAACCTGACCGCCGCCGACATTCTCAACCAGATTCTCGGCATACCCGGGTCGGAAGATCTGACCAATATAGTCTTCATGGGCATGGGCGAACCGATGGACAACCTCGACGCCGTGCTTCAGGCAATCGAGATTTTGACCGCGCCATGGGGCCTCGCGTGGAGCCCGAAACGCATAACGGTGTCGACCATCGGAAAGATTGACGAACTTCGCCGACTGCTCGACGAGACCCGCGTCCACGTTGCAATCAGCGTCCACTCGCCCTTCGCCGCCGAACGCGCCTCGCTGATGCCGTCGGAAAAGGCATGGCCCGTCGCCGAGGTCATCAACCTGCTGCGCGGCTACGACTTCGCCCACCAGCGCCGCCTGACCCTCGAATACATCGTCTGGAAAGGCATAAACGACGACATGCGCCACGCCGACGCCCTTGCCCGCATGATCCGCGGGGTTGACTGCCGGGTGAACCTCATACGCTACCACTCGCTGCCCGACAGCGACCTGCAAACCGCCCCGGAGGCCACGATGACCGCCTTCCGCGACCGACTCAACGACCTCGGCGTGACGGCAACAATCCGCGCCAGCCGCGGCGAGGACATCCAGGCCGCATGCGGAATGCTCGCCGGCGAGGCCAAACCTATGACTGCCGACGAATGATTTCCATTGTTATCCCCGTCCGCAACCGCGCAGACCTCGTTGGCCGCACGCTCGACTCGATAGCCGCGCAGACGCTCGCACCCGACACAGTCATTCTTGTCGACAACGGATCGACCGACGGCACCGCCGACGTGTTGCACCGATTTCCCGGCGCCATCGTTCTCGAGGAGCCGCGCCCCGGAGCCGCCATTGCCCGCAACACCGGATTGGCACGCGTCGAGAGCCCTTACGTGCTATTCTTCGATAGCGACGACGTCATGCCTCCGCGCCACATCGAGGAGGTCACCGCAGGGCTTCGCGCCGCCGGGCTGCCCGACATCGGAGCTTTCAACATGGAGCTCGTCGGCCTCGACGGCTCGCGCAGTCCCAAACCCTTTCGCCGGGGCGACCCGATGAAAATGCAGATTTTCCACTCCATTCTATCAACCCAGCGCTGCGTAATCAAGACCGACCTTGCCCGCAGGGCCGGGGGCTGGAACGAGAGCCTGCCGGGGTGGGTTGACCTCGAGTTCGGAGTCAGGCTGCTCGCCTCCGGAGCGAATGTCAGCCACCTGGCGATTTCCGAGCCCATCGTCGCCTACGCCCAGGCCGACAGCATCACCGGCACCGACGTCCACTCCAAAGCCGGCCAGTGGGAGCGCGCCCTCGACGCCTGCACAGAGGCGGTCAGGGATACCAAATATGCCCGAATGATTGACTATCGCCGCGCAATCCTTGCCGGCCACTACCGCCGCGAAGGCTACCCGGAGCTTGCACGCGGCCTGACCGACGGTCTGTGGATGCGCCTCATTGCGCGCTACGTCGCCGCCGGCGGACGCGGAGTCGCACTGTTTGCATTCTGAGCCCCGCATCATGAACCGTACGCTGACGATTCTGCCGCTGCGGCTGACACCCCATAGCGACCGCACGTCGATTCTCCAGGCCTACTCGCGCGAAATCGGCGCCGTGAGCTTTGCCGTACCCGCGGGCTCGGGAGCAGGTGCCGCCCGACGCCGCGCACTGCTCCAGCCCCTGACCCCTCTGGAGGTCGAGGCCTCGATACGTCCCGGTCGCGAGCTCCACACCTTCAAAGAACCCCGCCCGCTGCTGACCCTCCACACCATCCAGGCCGAACCCGAGCGCAGGGCCGTGGCTATGTTTCTTGCCGAGGCGCTGCAGATAATTCTGCGCCAGGCCGAGGCCGACGGTCCGACATTCGATTTCATCGTCGACGCCGTCGGCCGCCTGAACAATCCCGAAGTGGCCCCGGCCAACTTCCACCTGACCTTTCTGACAGGCCTCGCCGTATTGCTCGGAATCGCCCCCGACGCCGCAAACTATCGCCCCGGAATGGTCTTCGACATGCTCGACGGCACGTTCCGGACCTCCGCTGCCATTCATGGCCACTGCCTCTCTCCCGCCGCCTCGGCAGCCGCCGCAACCCTGCTGCGCCTCGACTGGCAGAACATGTCGCGCCTGCGTATGCCCGCAGCGGTGAGAGCCGAAGCGCTCGAACGCATTCTCGAATACTATACCCTCCACTACGCCAACCTCTCGGCAATGCACTCCCCCGCCATTCTCCACACCATCTTCCGCTAAACCAGCCGCCCCCTCCCCGCTACGGGTTGAATTTGACGGCCCGACGGAGGAATTTGCGGATTGTCCGCCATTTGGGGAATATGGCCATGGGGCGAATGGGGCCGTAACTGACAACGATGATTATCAGGGGTAAAATAGCCGCAATAAGCAGCCATCCATAAATCTCTTTCATGGATACAATCAATGCGTGTTGCCGGACGGTCCCGTACAGTTGAGCAATGGGGACATGCATGGTGTCGGCATTGACGTCTGTCAGACGCGCTGAGATAAGAGAAGCATTTTTCGCCATTGTATGACGCAAAAATTCTCCGATAAGGGCCGGCCCGAGAGTGGCTCCCATCACGGCTCCCGTAAATCCGTTTACCGTCAGAGCCTGCGGGAAAATGAAGAAATGCAAACCGCTCTGAACAATAGAGGTCAGGAATATTATGGAGATTACCACTGATGCAAAACCGCGTATGAATAGCGGAAAGAAAAGCATCTCTTTTTCAACCCCGTAGCCTATCATGAAGTAGAACCATCCGAGATATATAGCCGCGAGAGTGAAGCCGATGGCAGTCATGGTCTTGTAACGCCATTTACGTAACCCGAAAGTGTAATATGTGAACAAACATCCGACGGCGATACCTGCAAACACATACCAGTTCAGGTCTATCAGATTTGTTTCGTCAAAACCGAGAATAGTTGAGGCATAACTGTGTTCAAACACATGCTCGGTGGCCATAAGCGTGAAGAAAACCAGATATATCGAGGTCGCCCTTATGACATTGCGGTTGGTCAAAGCCTGAAAAGAGATGTAGGGATGATGAAGGAATGAGGCCCGCCAAAGATTGATGGCAAGACAGACCGCACCTAAGATTGTCGCACCGACGATTTCCTCAGCTTCCCACCAATCATAGAAGTTGCCGTACACACATATAAACGTGAAGCACAACATAAACACACTCCATAGGGCAGCACCTATCCAGTCGATACCCAACAATGGTATCTGCATGGGACCTTTCACGGGTTTGACAAATATCAGCACCATCACCATCATAAGCACAAGCAGACCGCTCATTACCCAGTGCATATATTCCCATTGAGAGAAGAATGCGGTGTAAATGGTTGCGATACCGCTCAGTTGAATCACTCCGTCAACAACAAGATAGACATAGCAGAAGAATATCGCCATATCACGCACCGGGGTGAGCCAAAGCTGAATTGTCGAATTGCAGACAAATGTTGCCCACATACGGAACCAACCTGCGACAAAGCAGGTGGCGACGAGCAAAGGGACACTTGTCGTGTTGACACAAATGAAATTCGCCGCAATAAGAACCGCTCCGCACACGAGCAATCCCACCCGGTTGGAGAACCGGAACTTCAACCTGAACATCACGGCGAAATTTATAGACATTCCAACCAGCGACGCATATCCGGCCATCAATATATCTTCCTGCATCAGTGCGGTCGAGCCAACCATATCATTGGCGGCGGCAAGGTATATGCCGCCGGAAAACTGCACTATCAGCACGAAGAATATAAACAACCACGGCTTTAACCTACGCGGCACGTAGTTCGGAACATCGGGTATATCGAAAGAGCTATGATGCCTGTGCCAAATTCCCATATCAGTATATCACCTCACATTCCACATTCAAACCGGCTCGGAGAAGATTGAGGTCGGTACTGTCACTCAGCTCGATTCTCACGGGGACGCGTTGTCTTACTTTTACAAAATTTCCTGCCGAGTTGTCCTGCGGGAGCAAAGACAGCGCAGCTCCTGTCGCGGTAGATAATGATGCGACTTTGCCCGTAAACGTTTTGTCAGGGATAGCGTCAACTTTGATTTCGACCTTACTGCCGGGGTGAATATGCTTCAACTGGGTCTCTTTGTAGTTTGCGGTGATCCATACTTCTGTGCCATCTACAATGTCAAGAAGGGTCTGTCCCGGTTGTACAAGTTGGCCTATCTGTATCTCCTTGCGTGAGGTATAGCCGTCACACGGAGCTGTTATGACGGTATATGATAGATTTAGTTCGGCGGTTTCAAGCAGAGCCTTTGCAAGCTCAATGCCCGCATCGTTCTGCGCGATGCGCTGACGGGTCTCGGCGACTACCGAGGATGTTGCCGAGCGTTGACGGGCAAGCATCTCATAGCGGGCTTTTTTCGCTTTGTAGTCAGTTTCCGCACGGTCAAACTGTTGTCGTGTCACGGCCTCTTTTTCCAACAGTTTGCAATAGCGTTCAAGGTCCACTGCCGCATTTTCCATCAACACCTTTGCCTCGGCGATTGAGGCGTCACTCACGGCCACATTCGCGGAAGCGACACCGACACTGCGGTCAGCGACTATGCGTCCGGCAAGGGCATTCTGATAATCGGCATTTGCCTGCGCGACACGCAAGCGCATATCCGCATCATCAATTATGACAAGCGTATCGCCTTTTTTCACAGGCTCATACTCCTTGAACCGGATTTCCTCGATGTAGCCCTGCACACGGCTGTTGACAGGCACAATCTGACGCTGTACCTGCGCGTTATCAGTAAACTCAACATTGCCGAAATGAACAAACTTGGAAGCCACCCAAATGCCGGCGGCGATGATTACTGCGAACGTGATGGCGTAGGAGATTATCTTTTTGGTAAAGTGTTTCATATTTTTCCTGAAATGAACAGAAGTTTATAATAATAGTATATGATATTTATGCGGGCGTTGACAAGTTGCTGCTCCGCGTCAAGTTTTGAATTGGCAGCATCGAGCATATCCGTTATAAGCGCCATGTCTGCTGAATAGCGGGTGAACACGGTGTTGTAGTTTCTCTCGGCGAGTTCAACGCTTTTCTGTCGGGTATTGAGTTCCTCATAGGCCTCAAGATAGCGGATATAGTCAGCCCTGACGGCAAGTTCGGTATTCTCTTGTGCCGCCACAAGTTCATCAGCGGCGTGTATTGTTGCCGCACGGCTACGTGACAGAGATTTATTGCTCTTGAATAGCGATGAGATATTGTAGCTGAGACTGACACCTACATACCAATAGCTCAGATTGCGATTGATCGGTGGCACCTCCACCAAGATGGGTCCGTCGATACTCCATCCCGCCTGTAATCCTATTTTTGGCAGACGCTCCGACATAGTCAGGTCTTCCGCTTTTCGTGAGATGTCAACTTTTGACTGCGCCAACTTGAGCGTGGGAGAATTGACTGAGGCATCAGCCTGCCATGACGACTCGGTTTGGGCCGGCAGCGACCTGTTAAGTATGGTCGGATCAGGTTGTATCACCATGTCATGCGGCAATCCTGCGATAGTGACAAGGTTGTTGTTGAGAATGTCGATTGTGTTGTTGATCCTTACAAGTTGCAGCTCCAGATTGGATACAAGCAACTCATAGCGGGTTATGTCGTTCTGCAAAGCCACACCCTGTTCATACCGGGCTTGCATTTCATCGAGCACTTTCCTCGCCTGCGCGATGTTATTCTCCACCACACCGCGCAGATTGGTGTACTTGTATATATCAAGGTAAAAACCGGTGAGCTGGAAGCGGATATTGTCGCGCTGCAATTCCGTGGCATAACGTGAAGCGGTCAATTTAAGTTCTGCAAGCTTGATGCCTGAGGTTACCGCACCTCCGGTATATACAGGCTGGTTCACGTTCAGCGACAAGGCGTTGCCTAAATGGGGTATCGGAGCTTTCTGATAGTCCGAAAAATCCCTTTTCGTTGTAAAGCCGTCGCCCAAGTATTGGACTGAAAGGGAGGCATTGATATCGGGCAGGCGACCGGCACGGGCAACACTTATCTCTTGATTAGCTTCCTTTTCAGCGGAAAAAGAGGGGCGTAACTGCATGCTGTTGCGTTCAGCACTCTCAAATAACTGTTCAAGGGTTATTACCGAAGGGTTCTGACAGAAAGCACACACCCCTATGCCCGACAGGACAGCGCTGAGCAGCCCTGTGAGCAATCGTTGATTGTTCATAAAAATCGTGGGGATAAAATGTGAATAATGTAAATAAGTCGCTATCCGTCAATCTTCCGACGGTATGCAACTGTTCTGAAGTCAAATCAGACTTTAAGTGCGACTATAGCCTGCCGTGCTCTTCCAGTTTTCCTTGAAAGCGTAGTTTTGAACGTGCGCTCCGATTGCGGTTATCGCTATATTTGTGACAATCATTTACTCACCGCTCTTTGTGAACGGCACTGCAAAGTTACGGAAAAAATCACAAACCTTACGCAAAAAACATTCGGAATCCGATCCGTGACGTTGGCTTGACTCTGCATTCGTGAAGTTTGAGGGATCGTAATTTGGCTGTTTGAAAATTTTGTTGTAACTTTGCAGCGTAGCAACGGAGGGGGCGCAGGTCTCTTCCGAGTTTTTTATAGATACCATATGATTGATAAGACTTTAATAATTGACGCAGTAGAGAAGGCCCTGGAGGGTACGGATATGTTTTTGGTCGACGTCAGCGTCGACACGGATAACCGTATTGTCGTAGAGGTTGATTCTATGGGCTATATGGATGTAGACACGTGTGTTGCCCTCAGCCGCCAAATCGAGGCCTCGCTTGACCGCGATGCCGAAGATTTCGAACTGGAAGTCGGGTCTGCGGGCCTGACCTCGCCTTTCAGGGTAAAGAAGCAGTTTGAGAAGAACCTGGGCAAGGAGGTCGAGGTTCTGAGCCGCGACGGGCGCAAGTTCAGCGGCGTGTTGACAAACGTCGGCGAGGATAGATTCACCGTAGAGGTTGCCCGCAAGATCAAGAAAGAAGGCGCCAAGCGTCCGACCATCGAGATGCAACCCGAAACGCTGGGCTACGACGACGCCAAAAGTGTGAAATATGTAATAAACTTCAAATAAGTAAACAGAAAAACAATCAAACATGGCAAAGAAAGCGGAAAACACCAACATGGTGGAACGTTTCGATGAATTCAAGGAATACAAGCACATCGACAAGGCCACGATGATCAGCGTGCTGGAAGAGAGCTTCCGCAACGTGTTGAGCAAACAGTTCGGCACGGATGAGAATCTTGACGTGATTATGAACCCTGACAAAGGCGACGTTCAGATATTCCAGAACCTCGAGGTCGTTCCCGACGGCGAGGTGACTAACCCTAATCTGCAGATTTCTCTGAGCGACGCCCGGGCCGATAATGATCCCGATGCCGAAATCGGCGAGGAACACACTAAGGAGATTATATTCGCCGACTTTGGTCGCCGCGCAATTCTGAATCTGCGTCAGACTCTGCAGTCAAAGATTCTCGACCTTCAGAAAGAGGCCATCTTCACCAAGTTCAAAGACATGGAGGGCGAGCTGATTTCGGCTGAGGTTTATCAGACCTGGAGCAAGGAAACCCTACTGATGGACGAGGACCACAACGAACTCCTGCTCCCCAAAAGCGAATCCATTCCCGGCGATTTCTTCCGCAAAGGCGAAACGGTCCGCGCCGTGATTGCCAATGTCGAGAACAAGAACAATAATCCGAAAATCACGGTCAGCCGTACCAACGAGAAATTCCTGCGTGCGCTATTCGAACTTGAGGTTCCCGAAATCCACGACGGCCTCATCAACATCCGCGCGGTTGCGCGTATTCCCGGAGAGCGTGCAAAGATTGCGGTTGAGAGCTATGATGACCGCATTGACCCGGTGGGAGCCTGTGTGGGCGTCAAGGGCTCACGCATACATGGAATTGTCCGCGAACTGCGCAACGAAAACATCGACGTTATCAACTGGACATCGAACCCCTCGCTGCTCATCCAGCGTGCTCTCAGTCCTGCAAAAATCAGCTCCATCCGCATCGAGGAGAGCGACGACGGCAAGAAGAGGGCCGAAGTCTTCCTGAAGCCCGAAGAGGTTTCGCCCGCTATCGGCAAGGGCGGCCTGAATATCAAGCTCGCATCCATGTTGACAGGCTACGAAATCGACGTTTACCGCGAAACGGGCCAGGAGGACAACGACGACATCTATCTCGACGAATTCAACGACGAAATCGACCAGTGGGTTATCGACGCTTTGAAGAATATGGGCCTGAGCACGGCCAAGACCGTACTTGAAACCGACCGCGACATTCTCATCGAGAAAGCCGACCTGGAGGCCGAAACCGTTGACTATGTGCTCAACGTTCTCCGCAGCGAGTTCGAAGAAGATAGCGAGGACTGAAGCGAAGATGCGAAAATCAGCGATAACCGGTAACCAGTAGAATTAAAAATTTTAGACTCCTTTATAGAAAGTAAATGGCAAGACAGAAATTAAGTAAAATAGCAAGTGAACTCAACGTAGGGCTCAGCACGGTGAGGGAATTCTTGCAGAAGAAGAATATAGAAGTTGAAGACAACGTCAACGCCCGAGTGGACGACGACGTCTGCCAACTGCTGATAAAGGAGTTTGGCACCGGCAAGGAGATTAACCTCGGCCCGAAGATGAAGACTGCGTCTTCCGCCCCGGAGGCCGCGAAGACTCCCGCTTCTGCCCCGGCCACGACTCCGGCTGCAACCGCCAAGTCTGAAAACGGCCCGAAAGTGTTGGGCAAGATTGACCTCTCTACCGGCAAGCCCGTTGTTGAGAAAGCTCCTGCGGCCAAGCCGGAAGAGAAGCCTGCGCCGAAACCTGAAGCACCCAAGAACGCAGAGCCCGCCAAGTCTGAGCCGAAAGTGCAAGCCGAGTCCGCAAAGCCCGAAGCTCCCAAGCCTGAACCTAAGCCGGCTGCTCCCGCTCCTGCGCCTAAAGCGGAGCCGAAACCTGCCGTCGCCGAATCCGCTCCAAAACAGGAGCCGGTTGCAAAGCCTGAGCAGCCAAAGGCCGAGCCTAAGCCCGCACCTTCCGAGACCAAGACGGAACCCAAGTCTGCGCCTAAGACTTCCGCTACCAAGTCTGAGGCGCCGAAACGCCAGGACGTCAAGACCGAAGCCAAACCGGAGCCGGCCAAGACGGAAACGCCCGCTGAGCCCGAGGTGTTCCGCCTGCATGCGGCCGAAGACCTGAAGGCCCGCGGTCCGCAGCTTAACGTTGTCGGCAAGATTGACCTTGCGGCAATCAACGGCGCCACGCGCCCCAAAAAGAAGACCAAAGAAGAGCGCCGCAACGACCGCGAAGGCGACCGAAAGAAGCGCAAGCGCATCGGCGCCGGCGAAAAGGTCGACGTGCAGAAAGAGGGCCGTAACGGCGGTCGCGACACCGGCACCCGACAGGGTGGCGGCAATAACGGCGGCACCCAGCAGAGCGGCGGCAAACCGTCGAAGAAATCAAACAACGAACGCAACCGCAAAGCCAAGCAGGCGGCAGCCCCCGAAGTCAGCGAGGAAGACGTTCAGAAACAGGTCAAGGAGGTACTTGCCCGCCTGACATCGAAAGGCAGCAAGGGCCAGAAAGTCGCTGCAAAGTGGCGTAAGGAGAAGCGCGAGGCATTCGCCAACCGCGAGCACGAACGCCAGGAACAACAGGCTGCAGAAAGCAAAATATTGAAACTCACCGAATTCGTAACTGCAAATGACCTCGCCTCGCTGATGAATGTGCCTATCAATAATGTTATCGGCACTTGCATGCAGATGGGAGTGATGGTCAGCATCAACCAGCGACTGGACGCCGAAACAATCAACATCGTGGCTGAAGAATTCGGATTTCAGACCGAATATATAACGACGGAACTTTCGGAGGCTGTTGCCGCTGTCGAGGACTCTGAAGAGGACCTGCTTCCGCGTCCGCCGATTGTTACTGTCATGGGTCACGTCGACCACGGCAAGACATCGCTGCTCGACTATATCCGTCAGGCCAATGTGATTGCCGGCGAGGCAGGTGGCATCACGCAGCACATCGGAGCCTATCACGTCACGCTTGCCGACGGCCGCAAAATCACGTTCCTCGACACTCCCGGCCACGAGGCATTCACGGCCATGCGCGCCCGCGGCGCCAAGGTTACCGACTTGGTGATCATCATCGTCGCCGCCGACGACGCCGTCATGCCCCAGACGGTTGAAGCTATCAACCATGCCGCAGCCGCAGGCGTGCCCATCGTCTTTGCAATCAACAAGATAGATAAACCTCATGCGAACCCTGACAAAATCAAGGAAGAGCTCTCGGCCATGAACTATCTTGTCGAGGACTGGGGCGGTAAATATCAGAGCCAGGAAATTTCGGCCAAGAAAGGCATCGGCGTTGAAGAGCTGATGGAAAAAGTGCTGCTCGAGGCCGAAATGCTTGACCTGAAAGCCAATCCCAACCGCAATGCAGTCGGTGCGGTGCTCGAATCGAGTCTCGACAAGGGTCGCGGCTACGTTGCCACCGTGCTGGTTCAGAGCGGCACGCTGAAAGTAGGCGACATCATTCTCGCCGGCACGCATTACGGCAAAGTGAAGGCAATGTTTAACGAACGCAATCAGAAGGTTACAGAGGCCGGTCCCGCCGTTCCGGTGTTGATTCTCGGTCTCAACGGCGCTCCGACCGCCGGCGATACGTTCAACGTTCTCGACTCCGAGCAGGAGGCCCGCGAAATCGCGACCAAGCGCGAGCAACTCCAGCGCGAGCAGAGCGCCCGCACAACCAAGATGATTACGCTCGAAGATATCGGTCGTCGCCGTGCTATCGGGAACTTCCAGGAACTCAATATCATTGTCAAGGGCGACGTTGACGGCTCGATCGAGGCTCTCAGCGACTCGCTGCTCAAACTATCGACTGAAGAGATTCAGGTTAACGTTATCCATAAGGCCGTCGGTGCCATTTCAGAGAGTGACGTTGACCTCGCCGCTGCCTCCGACGCCATTATCGTCGGCTTCCAGGTTCGTCCGAGCCAGACAGCCCGCAAAGCTGCCGAACGCGAAGGTGTTGACATCCGTATATATTCCGTAATCTATCAGGCGATCGAGGAGGTCAAGGACGCCATGGCCGGTATGCTTGCCCCCGAACTGAAAGAGGAGGTTACCGGCACGGCCGAAGTGCTGCAGACCTATCATATCAGCAAGGTCGGCACCATTGCCGGCGCAATCGTGCGCGAAGGCAAGATCAAGCGCACCAACAAAGTCCGCCTTATCCGCGATGGCATTGTGCGTTATACCGGAGAACTCGGCTCTCTGAAGCGCTTCAAGGATGACGCAAAGGAAGTCGCCTCGGGCTACGACTGCGGTCTCAGTATTGTCGGCTACAACGACCTTCAGGTTGGCGACATCATTGAAGGCTTTGAGGAAGTTGAAGTGAGCCGCACGATTTGACAGCCCACATAAACATAGGATCTAATATAGGACACCGCGCGGAGCAAATCAGCCGTGCGGTGTCGTTACTGCAGGAACGGCTCGGAGCGGTCACGCAGCGCTCGACACCCTTTGTCAGTCAGGCATGGGGCTATGATTCCGCCGCAGCGTACACCAACGTTGGCGTCAACGTGGAGACCGGACTCGATGCGACGTCTATTGTCGACGTGTTGAAAGCCATAGAGCAGACGATTGCTCCGGGCGAGAGCCATCGCGATGCCGTCGGCGGATATACCGACCGCCACATAGACCTCGACCTTATCAGTCTGGACGATGCGATCATTGACGCCCCGGGGGCAACGGTGCCTCATCAGCGGATGCACGAGCGCGAATTCGTGCTCCGCCCGATGGCTGAAATTCTTCCCGGCTGGCGACATCCGCGTCTTGGCGTCAGTGTTGAGAAATTGCTGGAGGAGCTGCACAATAAAAAACACTGATTCCGCGTTTAAGAAGATAAAACACGATCACTAAATTCAAAATGAAAGCCACTAAGCTGATTATAGCAATGGTTGCGGTGTTGTTGCTGAGCGGATGTTCAGTCCGCAAGACAGTGCTGCCATATTTCACGGACCTGCCGGAAGAGGGCACGATTCCCGCCGGCTACTTCGGCATCAAAATTATTCCCGACGATGAATTGCTGGTCAACGTATCGGCGGCCGACTACGAAGCGATAGAGGATTACACGATTCCCTATCAGGCGCCTCGCATAAAGGATTATAATACGCCGGCAACCCAAAGCATCGAGAGCGCGGTTGCAACGCGCAAGAATTCAGCGCTGACATATCAGACCTACCGCGTCAATAGCGAAGGTTTCATCAACTTTCCTGTGCTTGGCAAGATTCACGTCGCGGGCATGACGCCGACGGGCCTGGCCGAATATCTTGAAGAAAAAATCAGCGAGAAAGTAATAGACCCGATTGTAACGGTTGAGTTGGTAAACTTCCATATCAACGTGATGGGCGAGGTTGCCCGTCCGGGAGTGCAACTGATCAACCGCGAGCGCGTCAGCATTCTCGACGCTCTTGCCGCTGCCGGCGACATGACCCCATGGGGCGAACGTTCGCGGGTTTTGCTCATCCGCGAGGAGGAGGGTAAGCGGACCTATCATCATCTGAATCTCAACGACTCGAAGGTTCTCGAGTCTCCCTACTTCTACCTTCAGCAGAACGACGTTGTCTACGTCGAGCCCAACGATGTCCGCGAGGCTAACTCGCGCATGAACTCCGAAAAGCAATATCGCCTGTCTATGACTTCGGTCATTGTCAGTGCGGCCTCTGTCATCGCGACTCTTGCAATCGCCCTCTTTATACGCTAACCAACCACTCAATCAACAATGAGCGAAAACATATCTGAACTCATAGACTTCCGCGGCATGTTCCGCAAGTATAAGCAGAAATGGTATTTCTTTGCCATTTCGGTAGTTGCATGCGTGGGCGTCGGACTGTTAGCTTCATTGCTTATCCAGCCGAAATATGAGGTACGCGCGAGCGTGATTCTCAATGAGGAAAATGCCGTGTCGCAGTTTCTCGGCGGAGGCATGAGCGGCGTGGCGCAGATTTTCGGAGGCAATTCGAGTGCGGCGGACGAAGTGTCGATTATGACCGCCCATTCGATTCTGAGGACGGTTGTCATAGACCTCGGTCTGACCAACACCCTGTATGAGCGCAAGATGCCGATGGTCTACAAGCAGCTGACCAAAGACGAACCGCTGCTCGTTGTGCCCGACGAGAGCACTATCCTGACCGACACTCTGCGCACAACTCTGCGCTTCAATATCTCGCTCAAATCGAAATCGAAGGCAAAAAAGGTCGTGGTCATTGCCAAAGGTAAAAAAATCTACAACGGCAAGGATCTTCAGCTTCCCGCGATAATCAAGACCGATTACGGCACGTTCACCCTGATGACCACCCCCTTCTTTAACGAAGAGAGCGGTCGTCGCTACAGGGTCAATATCACGAGCCCCGATATCGCCGCTGAAAACCTGCGTGAGGCGGAACTCAACATATCGCAGGCCAACAAGAACTCCTCGATTATTGAAATGCAGATGATTACCCGCGACGAAGATCTCGCAAAGAGTATTCTCAACGACATCATCGATGTTTATAACACCCGCTCGCACAAAGAGCAGAAGCAGGAAACCGGAGCAACAGCGAAGTTTCTTGAGGACCGCCTGACCGTAGTGCGCGATAATCTCAGCGCTACCGAGAATGAGCTCGAACGCTACAAAAAGAGCGAGGGCCTCGGCATGATTGAGGCCGACGGCGTTGCAATGTATGAGCGTCTGGGCGAAACCGAGAAGCTGCTGACACAGCAGCAGGCCCAAACTGAAATGGCCCGCATTGCCCTCGACCTGGCCCGCGAGAGCGCAAAGGACAATTCGACGATTCCGCCGCTGACAGGCAGTGAGGCACTCGGCACGCTCATCAACGCTTATAATGCCCAGGTGATGCGCCGAATGCAGCTGGCCACGGCTGTAAAGCCTGATAACCAGACACTTGCACGTCTCGACGAACAGATTACCAATCTGCGCCAGACGATGATAAAAAACCTCGAGGACGCCTATCTGAGTTCGAAAGGCATGGAGGCGGAACTCAAACGAGTCCACGACAATGCAACCACTCAGATTAAAGGTCTTCCCGAACTTGAGAACTCATTCCGCCGCATTGCGCGCAACCAGGAGATCGAGGAGCAAATCTACGTGTTCCTGCTTCAGAAACAGGAGGAAATCAATGTGCTCTTCAACGACGACCGTCCAAAGGCTCGCGTAGTTGACCGCGCATATTCGATGAATGAGGACCTGTCGATGAGCAAGTCGAGCATCGTGCTTATCTGCCTGCTGCTGGGCCTGCTGATTCCTCCGGTGTTGATTTACTGTCGCGAAACCCTCTTTGCAAAGAAACCTGAAACGCAGTCCGAAGAGAATAACTGATGGCCTCAGCCGCAGCTATAGCAACCGGAGACGGAAAACCTGAATATTTCCGTGCCCCTGCCTCCGTCTGGTGGCAGGCTGCCGCGTTTCTGTTGCTGATGTCGTTCGTTGGCTTGCAACTTTACCCGCTTCTGCTGCTTGTAATAGTGTTCATCATCTGGCGCTGGCGCCAAGACCGCTACAGCCTGATGGTCGAAATGATAATTTTTATCGGCGCTTTCGGGTTTATGCCCTCGTCGGCGCTCCCGATTCCGGCGTCGGACTTCGGCCTGGCTGCGGGCATAGTGGGTATTATAATTTACCGCAAGAACCGTGACGTCAAACGCGTTACCCTGGCAATGGCCGCTTATTTCGCGGTCGTCATACTGATTGCGATGACCTCGCTTGAAACGATGTCGGTGCAGATGTACAGAATGCGGCGCTACTTTACCATAGTGGTCTACTTCATTCCGCTGCTGATATTCGTCAACCGCGCCTTCGAGTGGAAGCGGTTTATGGAAGCTACTGTCGTACATGCCCTGGTAATCTGCGGGTTCTATGTCATTGATACGTTCATTATCGGCGGGTTCATATTGGTTCCGGGAGCGTCGTTCGGCGAGCCGTCGACCATTTTCGAGCCGATAATTTATGGCCCGTTGTCGCTCCCTCGTCATTATCCTCCGGGGCTCTATTGGTTGATTCCCTGCGTCATATGGATTAACTACAAGCAGCTTCGGTTCTCTCCGCTTCAGTGGGTCGTGATTGCGCTGGCTCTGTTTGCCTCGCGAACCAACTCGATGCTCTTTGCGCTGGTTGTTTGCTGGATATTCTTCCGCCCGAACATAAAGCAGGTTATTGTATATTCAATCATTGGAACCGTGGTACTTATCGGCGGCTACTTCATCGATAGCGCAACGGGACGCCACCTGCGCCTGGCCGATAACTTCGACCAGTTCACATCGTTGGAAAGTGCGGAGCAGGACCCTGAAAAACTTGCGGAATTCGGCTCGGGACGCATGGCGCAGATTATACCCAAGTGGGAACTCCTCGAAGAGCTCGACCGCGTGGCCCTGGGGTTCGGTTTCATACATCCAGAAAAGACCACAAATCCGATATTTCAGATCCACAATTACCTCTACGTCGACCAGTCGTCGGAAGCCGACGAAGTTGCAACCGAGGTTGAGGTCACACAGGTGCAGACGGTGTTCGATATCGGTATTGTCGGCGCCCTGGTTCAGCTGGCCTTTTTTGTCGGCGTCTACTTCATTATACGCAGGCTGAAGCACGCCCGTGATTATCTGAATGTCATTGTCGGGACCTCGGTTCTCGGCATAGGTGGTTTCGCCGGATTCAACGGTCCTCACGGACTCTGTCTTATCGGAACGATTCTCAGTGCCATTTTACTGGTCAACAAACCCTTATCTCTAAAACAAGCCATTCAAAACGCAACAGATGAAAGATAATAACAATAGCGACGCGGTTTTCACTAAGGTATTGACCGTGGGTCCTTCGCGTAATTGCCAGGGCGGCATGGCGTCAGTGTTGAAGATATATGAAGATTGCTTGCCGGATTTTCATCAGTTGGCGTCGAACAGTCCGCGCGGAACAACCCTGACGGGATTGTTCGCGGCTACATGGGCGCTGATACGCCTGCCAATAGAGCGTCTTCGCGGTCGCTCTATTCTGCATGTTCACGTTGCCAGCGGCAAGAGCTTCATACGCAAGCGGCTTTTCATCCGTTGGGGCAAGATATTGGGCTATAAGGTTATATATCATTGCCACGGCGGACATACACAAGATTATTTCCGCTCAATCGGCATCCCCCGAGCCAAGCGGACGCTCGATAAATGTGCATGCATTATCTGTCTTTCGCAATCGTGGAAGCGCTATTTTGAGTCGATTTTTCACCACCCCAACATCGAGATTGTGCATAACCCGTTGGTGCCGAGCCATATTTTGACCCATCCCGATGAGAAACATCCCCTGCGCCTGCTCTTTCTCGGCCTGTTGGTCGACGACAAAGGCATTTTTGATCTTCTTGACGTTATGTCAACCAACCGCGACCGCTGGCTCGGGCGCGTGAAGCTGACAATCGGTGGCAACGGAGAAGTTGAACGCCTGCGTGAGGTTATCCGCGAAAACCGCCTCGAAGATATTGTTGAATTTCTCGGGTGGGTCGACGGCGAGCGCAAAGAGCGTCTTTTTGCCCGTCACCACGTGTTGATTCTTCCCAGCTATGTCGAGTGTCTGCCAATGTCGATTCTCGAGGCCATGGGCCACGGAATGCCGGTGATTTCCACTCCGGTCGGCGGCATTCCGGAGATGATCGTCCCCGGCGAGAACGGCATTCTCATCAGCCCCGGCGACAAGGTCGGAATGAGTGCGGCAATCGACTGCTATCTGCTCAACCCCGACCTCATTGACCGCCACGGCAAGTCGGCGCTGAAATTGGTGCCGGCCTTCTACCCTGAAAAAATCAAAGCCGACTTGAAAAAAATCTATCTGGCTCTCGACCGATAGAGGGTTGCAAAAGTCGAGGGAAAGTTGTAAATTTGCAGTTATAAACGGAAATAAAAATATTACAACTTTAACCACTGAATTACTAATGAACTCCAAGTATCAGTCACGTAGCCTCGTGCTGCTGATGGGAGCAGCCGTAGCCCTTACGGGGTGCTCCAAAAAACTGGGCCAGATGCAGGCCGATTACTTCACGACAAACCCCAACCCGCTGGAAGTTGTTGGTCAGAACGTTCCCGCGACCGTGACGGCCCGCATTCCCGCAAAATATTTCGTGAAGAACGCCGAACTGACCGTTACCCCCTATCTGACATATGCAGGCGGCGAGAACGCTTCCGCCTCATATACCTATCAAGGCGAGAAGGTGCGTGGCAATAACCCCGTTGTATCCTACGACAATGGAGCTACGGTAACTATTCCCGTGAACTACACCTACTCCCCGGCCATGGCCGCGAGCAAACTCGAGCTCGCCTTCACCGTTCAGCAGGGCAAGAAGAGCTACGCGCTGCCGCGTGTTGCCGTTGCCAACGGCGTGATTGCAACCGCCGCTTTGGCCGACGCCGGCACTGTGCAGCCCGCCATTGCCGCCGACAAGTTCCAGCGTATTATCCAGGACAAGGTGGATGCCGACATCCTGTTCCTTATCAACCAGGCTAATATCCGCGACAATCAGCTGCGCACCGAGCAGATGACCGGCCTGCATAGCCGCATCAATGATGCCAACACCGATTCCCACCAGGAAATCACCGAGATAAATATCCAGAGTTACGCCTCGCCCGACGGCTCATATGACTTCAACAAGAAGCTGGCCGAAAAGCGTGAGACCACAACCAAGGATTACATGGACCAACAACTCAAAGGCGTCAGCTTTGGCGAACTCACCGCAGACTTCACCCCCGAAGACTGGGAAGGTTTCCGTCGCCTCGTCAGTGAGAGCAATATTCAGGACAAAGACCTCATTCTGAGCGTGCTCTCGATGTATAGCGACCCCGAAGAGCGCGAACGCGAAATCCATAACCTCTCGAGCGTGTTCGAGCAGCTTGCCGAGGAGATTCTCCCGAAGCTCCGCTATAGCCGCATCAGCGCGAAAATCAACGTTATCGGCCGTAGCGATGAAGAAATCGCCCAGGCTTTTGCCTCAAACCCCTCGAGCCTCAGCGTCGACGAAATTCTCTACTACGCCTCTCTGACCGACAATGCCGAGAAGCGCGCGCAAATCTACTCCGTTGCCGCCGAGCTCTATCCGACCGACTACCGCACGTTCAATAACCTGGGCTCGGCTCAGTATCAACTCGGCGACTATGATGCCGCCCGCAGCAGCTTCGCTCAGGCCGCCCGCCTGGCTCCCGCTCAGGCCGAGCCTCAGATGAACATCGGCCTCGTGTCGCTCAACGATGGCAACTTCAACGATGCCCAGACACGCTTCGGTAATGCCGCCGGCGTTCCCGAACTCAACGAAGCGCTCGGCGTTTACTACCTGCAGCAGGGCGACAACGCCGCCGCAGCCCGCGCCATGCGCGACGTCAAGAGCAACAACGCCGCTCTGGCACAGATTTTGACCAAAGACTATTCGGCCGCCAAAAAGACCCTCGCCGCCATTGCCGACCCCGACGCGACGACCTACTACCTGACGGCTGTGCTCGGTGCGCGCACAAACAACGAGTCTATGCTCACCAACGCCCTGCATCAGGCCGTGAAGCTCGACCCCTCGATGGCTGCAAAGGCCGCAAGCGATCTCGAATTCAACCGTTTTAACCTCTCAGCCATACTTTAAATGAGAAAATTCAAACGCGTACTGCTGAAACTGAGCGGCGAAAGTCTCGCCGCTCAGCAGAAGCAGGGCATCGATACTGAGCGACTCGCGCAGTACGCTCAACAGATCAAGGCCGCCGTTGACAGCGGCCTTGAAGTTGCAATAGTGATTGGCGGAGGCAACATCTTCCGCGGTCTGCAGGGTGCCTCGCGCGGATTTGACCGCGTCAAGGGCGACCAGATGGGCATGCTTGCTACCGTTATAAACTCTCTGGCCCTGAGCTCCGCACTCGAGGCCATCGGCCAACCTGCTGAGGTACTGACGGCCATTGCCATGCACCCCATCGGCGAGCATTATAGCAAGTGGAAAGCCATTCGCGCCATGGAGCAGGGCCGTGTTGCCATTCTCAGCTGCGGCACCGGCAATCCTTTCTTCACCACCGACACCGGCGCCTCGCTCCGCGGCATTGAGGTCGAGGCCGACGTCATGCTCAAAGGCACCCGCGTTGACGGCGTTTACACCGCCGACCCCGAAAAGGACCCGACGGCAACGAAGTTCGATAGCATCACCTATGACGAAGTGCTCGCGCGCGGCCTAAAGGTCATGGACATTACGGCAACGGCAATGTGTTGCGAGAACCGGCTGCCTATCATAGTTTTCGATATGGACACTCCCGGGAACCTCGCCAAAGTTCTCGACGGCGAGCCTATCGGCACTTACGTTTATTAAACGTGAGGGGCACGCTCCCCACCCCTCACACTGCTACGTTCAAGAATGAAGCTCAAATCGCTCAGCATCGATAACTTCAAGAATATCGCCGAAGCGCGTCTGGAGTTCTCGCCCAAGGTCAACGGCCTGCTGGGCCGCAACGGCATGGGCAAGAGCAACCTCCTCGACGCTATCTTCACGCTGAGCTTCACCAAGAGCTTCTGTCGGGTGCCCGACTCGATGCTCATACGCTCGGGCGAGCAGTTTGCCCTTGTCCGGGCCGTCTATGAGCGCCGCGGCGTTGACGAAGACGTGACCCTCGGGCTAAGCGAGAACCGGCGCAAGAGTCTCAAGCGCAAAGGCAAGGAGTATCAGCGCATGTCGGAACACATCGGAGTATTCCCGTTGGTGATGATTTCGCCCGGCGACGTGGACCTCGTGCGCGAGAGCCCGGACGAGCGGCGCCGTTGGATCGACATGGTCATAAGCCAAAGCGACCCCGTCTATCTTGACTCGCTGATTCGCTACGGGCGTGCCCTGGAGCAGCGCAACCGCTTGCTGAAAGATGGAGTCAGCGACCGCGCGATGTATGATGCTCTGGAGGCGATGATGGAGCCCGCGGCGGAATATATACGCGAAGCCCGTGCCCGTCGCGTAGAGCTTCTGCAGCCGATATTCACAAAGTTTTATGCTCAGATTGCCGGCACTGACGAGTCGCCCGGGCTGCGCTACGTCAGCCAACGCGACGACTATGCCACGTTTGGCGAGATGATGGCTGCCCACGCCGCCCGCGATGCCGTCCTGCGCCACACTTCTGCCGGCCCGCACCGTGACGACATAGACCTGACCCTCAACGGTATGGAGATGCGCCGCACCGGCTCGCAGGGCCAGTGCAAGACCTTTGTCATTGCCCTGCGTCTCGCCCAGTATGAGTTCCTGGCCGAGGAAACAGGCATGAAGCCCATGCTTCTGCTCGACGATATTTTCGACAAACTCGATTCCTCACGCGTTGAGCGCATCGTGCGCCTGGTCGAGGACCCGGCTTTCGGACAGATTTTCATTACCGACACCAACCGCTCGCACCTTGACGAAATAATGAGCCGCACCAGAGGCGACTACCGCCTTTGGGAAGTCTGCGACGGCAACTTCACGCCCCTGCACTATGAAGAAGACTGAACCGCAGCAGATCGGCGATATTATACGTGAGGTCTTTGAACGCTCCGGCCGCACGGGCAATGCCGACCGTTATCGCGCTCTCGTGAACTGGGGCAATATCGTAGGCGGTGGAATCAACCGCCTGACAACGCGGCGCTTCGTTACCGATGCCGGAGTCATCCATGTCTATATCTCGTCGGCCGCGGTCAAGCAGGAGCTGATGTTCCTGCGCTCGCGTCTAATCGACGAACTGAACCGCTACGCCGGAACGCCCGAAACAATCACCGACCTGGTAATCCACTGACCCCAAGCATGCACGGACTCGTTATCAGCAACCTCGGAAGCCGCTATGAAGTGCTCCTTGACAATAGCCCGGAGGTGGTCACCGCCGCCGCAAAGGGCAATCTTCGCATCAAAGGCATACGAACGACCAACCCCGTGGCCGTCGGTGACCGAGTAAGCCTCACAAGAGCCGACGGCGCCGAACTCGCCTACATCACGGCCATCGACCCGCGGCACAACTACATTATACGCCGTGCCTCCAACCTCTCTAAAGAGAGCCACATTCTCGCAGCCAACATTGACTGCGCCATACTCGTGGCCACGCTGGCCCACCCCGCGACGTCAACAACCTTCATCGACCGCTTTATGGCAACCGCCGAGGCTTATGACATTCCCGCCGCCCTGGTTATCAACAAGACAGACCTGCTGGCCGACCCCGACGACCGCGCGCTGCTCGACGCCGTTGCCGGACTCTATCGGACTGTCGGCTATCCGGTGATTGAAACGAGTGTGAAAACCGGCGAGGGCATCGACCGTCTGTGTGCGCTGGTTGCGGGCAAGACATCGCTGCTGAGCGGTAATTCAGGAGTTGGCAAGTCATCGATTATCAATGCCCTGGTTCCCGACGCCGCAGCCGTTACCGCAGCAGTCAGCGACGCAACCGACTCGGGCACGCATACGACCACATTCTCACGCATGTATGACCTCCCCGGCGGCGGCCGCCTCATCGACGTCCCCGGAGTGCGCGGCTTCGGCACACTCGACTTCAATCGTCATGAAGTCAGCCACTTTTTCCCCGAAATCTTTTCCACGGGCCATGATTGCCGCTTCTCCGACTGCCTGCACACCGAAAGTAACCCCGGATGCGCCGTGCTTCGCGCCCTCGACGACCACCGCATCGCCGCAAGCCGCTACGCCTCATATCGCTCAATACTCGACAACGACGCCACCGGCTCCTCGAAATACCGATAAACATGTGTGGAGTGTGTGGGCGTGATGTATGTGTGAGAATTAAAGTGTATAAACATTATATATAAAGAACATATGGTAAGTCTAATCCAAGGAGAAATCTACAATGACGAACGCGGCAAAATTATGTCGCTCAATGACTTCCGCTTTGAAGGCGTAAAGCGTACCTACACGATTCATCACCCCGACGCGTCGGTTGTGCGCGGCTGGCACGGTCATCAAAACGAACGCAAGTGGTTCCACTGCATCCGCGGCGGTTTCACAATGGCATTTGTGAAAATTGACGACTGGGCGAACCCCTCGGCGGACCTCGAACCCGAAATTTTCCATATCAGCGACTCCGACAGTCAGCTTCTATGCGTGCCCGCAGGATATGCCAACTGCATCAAGGCAACCGAGCCGGGCTCGATTCTTCAGGTCTGGAGCGACGTGCCTCTACCCGAAGCCTACGGCGACTCATGGCGCTACCCATCCTCAAACTGGGTGGACTGGTCAAAATACTAATCTCAGGTTGAAAGTAATTGTTATTACCGGACCGACGGCGTCAGGGAAGTCCACGCTTGCCGTTGAGCTTGCCCGTCGCCTCGGTTGCGAGATAATATCGGCCGATTCGCGTCAGATTTATCGCCATGTCGCGATTACTACCGCCGTGCCGACCGAGGAGGAGCGCGGCGGCATCCGCCACCATCTGCTCGAGGAGCTGGAACTCGACGAGTATTATAGCGCGGCGCTTTTCGAGCGCGACGCCTTGGCGCTGATCGGCGACATGGAGCGACGCGGACTGGACCGTTGCATCGTGTGCGGCGGGTCGATGATGTATATCGACGCTCTGACCCGCGGGCTCGACGAGTTGCCGACAATCTCCAACGGTGTACGTGCCGAAACACTGCGTCTCTTCAACGAGCAGGGCATAGAGGCGGTGCGCGAGGAGTTGCAGCGCCTCGACCCGGACTATCTTGCTCAGGCAGACGCCAACAATCATCGCCGTCTGGTGCATGCCCTCGAAATCATTCGCGAAAGCGGCCGCAAGGTGTCGGAACTGCGCACCGGCCGCGCCAAGCGTCGCCCCTTCGAGGTTGAGAAGTATGCCATAGAATTGCCGCGCGAGGAACTTTTTGCCCGCATCAACGCGCGGGTGGAGCGCATGGTCGAGGCCGGCATGGAGACCGAGGCCCGAGCGTTGTATCCCCTGCGCCGGCTCAATGCGCTCAACACGGTGGGGTTCAAAGAGATGTTTGCGATGATCGACGGCTATATGGATCGCCCGACGGCCATTGCCCGCATCCAAAAAAATACGCGCGTATATGCCAAAAAACAACTTACGTGGCTCAAACGCGATCCCGACCTCCGCAACGCATCCCAACTTTTGTAACCATAGGATTGCCGGCGGTTCGTTGCTTACACACTAAAAGGGAAAGAGGAGGGGGATGACCAAGAGCATAAGCAGGCCGAGAATCAGTTGAAGGGGAGCGCCTACTTTAATGTAGTCGGCAAAGGTATATTGGCCCGCGGGCATCACCAGGGCGTTTGGCGGAGTTGAGAAGGGCGACATGAAGCATAGCGAGGCGCCGAATGTCACGGCAAAGAGCATCGGCAGAGGGCTGACACCGTAGGCCACGGCGCTCCGGATTGCAATCGGGGCCATGAGCACGGCGGTTGCGGTGTTGGAGATGAACAAGGTGAGCAGCGAAGTCGTGAAATATACGCCGGCCATGAGCCAGTGTGGATCGATGCCGCCGAGGGCGTCGACGAGCGATGCGCTGACCATTTCGCTGACGCCGGTTTTTTCGAGGGCAAAACTCATCGGCATCATTGCTGCGATAAGTACTATGCTTTCCCAGTTGATGGTCTTGTAGGCATCGGCAACCGAGCGGAAGCAACCGCTCAAAATCATGAGCACCGCGGCGGTCAGGACAACCATGACGGCCGGAATTGAGCCGAAAACCAGGAGAGCAATCATTGCGAGCATTATCGCACCGGCAAGCGGGGCTTTATAGTCGATGGTGACGTCGGTCGCTCGGCTTTCGGGCTGGCCGAGAACGACCCAGTCGCGAGAGTTGGTCGATACCTCACCGATTGCTTGCCACGTGCCCTGGACCAGGAGCACGTCGCCCTTGCGCACGCTCAGGGCGCCGAGGTTGTCGATGATGTATTCACCTCCGCGGCGCACTCCGAGGATGTTGACATTGAAGCGTTTGCGGAAGTCGAGGTCAGCGATTGTATCTTTGAGAATTGAGGCGTCGGGGAGCACCACCACCTCGGCGAGGCCTATGTCGTAGAATCGCAAGTTCCGGCGCACGTTTTGGTCATCATCGCTCATTCTCAGGTCGTAGTCGGCAACGAAGCGGTCAACGTTATCGCGCGAGCCGCGGACGAAGAGCACGTCGCCGGGATCTATTGTCGACGCTGCGGTCGGGGCCTCTTGACTGACGTTTTTCAGCAGGCTGCGTCCTTCAATCATGCGGAGTTCGAGGACATCGAGTCCGTAGTTGGCGCGCAGGGCCAGGGCTCCGAGCGTTAGTCCTGAGATCGGCGATCCGGCGGGCACGTTGATGCGCCAAAGGTCGTTGTTTAGGTTGTATTCCTCAACAATTTCCGACAGGGAGCGTGTGCCTCCTGCCTTGCCGTCGGCCTTTTTCTTTTTGCCTCGGGTCAGCCAGCGGCTCATTGGAATCAGCAGTATGGTTCCGGCAATAAGACAGATTATGCCGCCGGGTAGGAAAGTGAACATTGTCAGCGGCTCTCCGCCAAATTCTTCCCAGGCTTCGGCAATCACGAGGTTGGGCGGGGTGCCGATGAGCGTCAGCATTCCGCCGATACTCGAGGCAAAAGCGATAGGCATCAGGAAGCGCGAGGGCGAGGCGCCGGAGGCCGCGGCCATGCTGACCACTATCGGGAGCATGAGGGCAACCGTGCCGGTATTGCTGACAAAGCCGCCGATGAGGCCGGTTGCGAGCACAACAACGAGGAAGAGTCGCGTCGGGCTGCCGCCGCCGAGTTTCGAGAGCTTGGCGCCGAGCATCTTGGCCAGTCCCGTCTGAAAAATTGCTCCGCCTACGACGAAGAGTCCGACCATCATGATGACAATCGGGTTTGAGAAACCGCTCAAGGCTTCCTGGGTTGTCAGAATGCCGCTTAGGGTCAGCACCAACAGGGCAATGAGAGCAACAATGTCGGCCCTGATGCGCCCCCAGACGAATCCGGCGGCGGCAAGAATGAGAGTTGCGATGGTCAGATACATATATCAGAGGGTAAGCGATTCGAGTTCGGTGATGATTTCGGGGTTGAGAGGGGCGAGATTGGTAGTTTCAGCGGGGTCGGCGATGAGGTCATAAAGCTGGGGCTCGAGGCGGTCACCGGTGTCGATTTCCGAACCGTCATGGCCGGTAGCGGGCCATCCGAGGGCGCCGCTGAAGCGCGATGCGGGAATGTATTTCCAGCGGGGTGTCTTGACGCTGACCGTGTTGCGCTGGCCGAGAGTAAGAACGGCCGGGCGATTCTCGCGGCTACGTCCAAGAAGTTGTGCGAGCATGTCGCGGCTATCGGGCGCTGCGCCGTCGGGCAGAGGTGCGCCGGTCAGCGAGGCCATTGAGGCGAAGAGGTCAACGAGGCTGATGAGCGTGGGGTTTTCGTCGGCTTGGTGGGCGACGGCCGCGGGCCAGCTGACAATCAGCGGCACGGAGGTGCCACCGTCGAAGTTGGAGTATTTGTCGCCGCGGCGTCCGCCGGTGGGTTCATGGCCGTTGAGGAGTTCAAAAGCGCGGTCGTCATAGCCGTCGTCCATGACGGGACCATTGTCGGACGTGATGATGAGCAGGGTATTTTCGCGCACTCCGGCGTCGTCGAGGGCTTTGAGCACCTCGCCTACCGTCCAGTCAAACGACGAGATGGCATCGCCGCGCAGTCCCATGGGGCTCTTACCGCGGAAGCGGTCGTGGGGCCAGCGGGGCACGTGGACGTCATTGGTGCAGAGATACATGAAAAACGGCTCGTTGCGATGCTCCATGATAAAGCGGCGAGAATGTGCGGCAATCGAGTCAGCGATGTTTTCGTCTTTCCAAAGAGCTTTGCCGCCCCCCTTCATGTAGCCGATGCGCGAAATTCCGTCGACGATGCTCTGGTTGTGGCCGTGGGTCCAATCGAGCTTCAGGGAGTCGCGGTGTGATGCTCCGGTGGGTTCGCCGGGGAAGTTCGCGCGATAGCTGACATAGATGGGCTCCGAGGGGTCGTAGTTGGCAACGGTGTCCTGCTCAAGATAGACACAGGGCACGCGGTCGGCCGTTGCGGCCTGGATGTAGTGATAGTCGAAGCCGATGTCGGCGGGAGTATGTTCCAGACGGCCGTTCCAGTTCTGCTTTCCGGCTTCGTCGCCGAGGCCGAGGTGCCATTTTCCGATAGCCGCCGTTGCGTAGCCTGCATCGTGGAAAAGGTCGGCAACGGTGTATTGTTCGGGGTCGATGATCATTGCGGCATCACCTGGCAGCACTCCCGTGCCCTGTTTTCGCCAGGGGTATTGCCCCGTCAGAATCGAGTATCGGCTAGGCGTAGAGGTTGCCGCCGAGGCGTGGGCCTGGGTGAAGCGCAGGCCGTTAGCGGCGACACTGTCGCAGTTGGGCGTCTCGACGTTGCGCGCGCCGTAGCATTTCAAATCGCCGTAGCCGAGGTCGTCGGCCACGAGAAAAATCACGTTAGGTTTCTGTTGAGCAGCCGCGGCACATCCCGCCGCAACCATTGCCAACACGGAGTTGAACTTAAACATACTGTTTCGGATCTCAGATAGAACTTTTGGCAAATTTACTGAAAATCTCCGGAATAACCGAATAAAACGGAGAAAATGGCACTATTCGCCGAAAGAAGAAACGCAAGAGTGGACTGAGAGTTGCAGCCGCTTACACACCTTTAGCGGTCTCGGCTTCCCGGCCGAGACTAATTTGGACCGGCGAAGGGCGGACGGGGAGATACAGAAAGAGCCGGGATCCATTC
>CAZKOF010000014.1:0-34355 GCA_964554335.1 uncultured Bacteroides sp. | reverse complement strand
AAATTTATCAACCTATTTTTTCGGTTTAGGCTTGCAAAAATCATAAGAATATGAATAGTAAACAAAAGAGAGATGCGGCGCGCGCCTTTGCCCGGGATTGGGAGGGTCGCGGCAATGAACGCGGCGAGAGTCAGGTGTTTTGGCTTACGCTGCTCCACAAAGTCTTTGGAATTGAAGAACCCGAAAAATGGATTCGGTTTGAGGAGAAGGTACAACTGAATCATGTCAGTTTCATAGACGCGGTTATCCCATCAACGCGCGTAATGATTGAGCAGAAGAGTCTGGGCAAGGACCTGAGGGCACCAATACGCCAGAGCGACGGAACCTTGCTCTCGCCTATAGCTCAAGCCAAGCGCTACTTTCTTGAATTGCCTGTTTCGCAACATCCCCGTTGGATAGTGACATGCAACTTTGCAGAGTTTCATATCTATGATATGGAGCGACCTCAAGACGATCCGGCGGTTGTGCGCCTTTGCGACCTTGAGCAAGATTATTCGCGCCTTGAATTTCTTGTTCGTGACGAGGCGTTTGTTTTCAACCGCCAGAAGGATGTGTCGCTGAAGGCCGGTCAGTTGGTTGGGCGCCTCTATGACCTGATTCATCAGCAATATGCCAATAAAGATGCCGAAAGCACCTACGTAGCCCTCAATCGTCTCTGTGTGCGCCTGGTGTTCTGTCTTTATGCCGAAGACGCCGGTATATTTTCGAACAATGCCATTGCTCGCTATCTCAGCGGCTATCGTTCAAATCCGTCGGCCGCCCGCCGTGCGCTCATTGACCTTTTTGAAACGTTAAATACTCCCCCGGACCGACGTTCGCGTTATATTGACCCTATGTTAGCTGCCTTTCCCTATGTCAACGGGTTGCTCTTTGCCGCCGACGACTGCGAAGTTCCGTTCCTGACCTCTGAGATACTCGACCTGCTCATTGATAAGGCTTCGCTGGGTTTTGACTGGAGCGACATCTCGCCGACAATTTTCGGCTCCGTATTTGAGAGTACCCTCAACCCTACTACCCGCCGCACCGGCGGGATGCACTATACTTCGGTCGAGAACATTCATCGTGTAATCGATCCTCTCTTTTTAAACTCTCTGCGTTCAGAATTTAATCGCATTGTCGACTCTTCCACTCCGGGCCAACGACGCGACAAGTTGCTGCGGGCCTTTATTGAACGTTTGGCCGGATTGCGATTTTTTGACCCGGCGTGCGGTTCGGGCAATTTCCTGACCGAAACATACCTGTCGCTGCGGCGCTTGGAAAATGATGTTCTGCGCCTGATGTCGCGCAGTGGTGGTCCCGCATTGGGACTTGGTGAGGAACTATCGCCAATTTCAGTTAAAATATCGCAATTCTATGGGCTTGAAATCAACGATTTTGCCGTCTCTGTGGCTAAAACCGCTCTTTGGATTGCCGAGAGTCAGATGATGAAAGAAACTTCCGATATTGTTGCCGCCGACCTTGACTTCCTGCCACTTAAAGCATATAATAATATCGTCGAGGCCAATTCTCTGACCTATGACTGGAGCGAACTTATTGCTCCTGCCGACGTTAACTTTATTATCGGCAATCCGCCCTTTTTCGGCGCTCGCATGATGACTGCCACCCAAAAGGCTGACATAGAGGGAGCGTTTGGCCCGAAATGGCATGGCGTAGGTAATCTTGACTACGTTGCTGCATGGTTCAAGAAGAGCGCCGATTTCATGGCCGGTACCCAAATCCGTGCCGCTCTGGTGAGCACTAATTCCATAACGCAGGGCGAGCAGGCAGCCATTCTTTGGCCCCCGCTGCTTCGCGAGGGGGTGCATATCAACTTTGCATATCGCACGTTTCGTTGGGACAGTGAGTCGGAGAATAAGGCTCACGTTCATTGCGTCATCATAGGTTTCAGCTATGTCAACAACATCGGCGACAAAAGGCTCTATAATGCCGATGGCTCCACGGACTTGGCCGCCAATATCAGTCCTTACCTGTTTGATGGCCCTGATGTGGTTGTTGGCAGCCGCAGCAAGCCGCTTTGCAATGTTCCCGAAATGGGCATCGGTTGTCAACCCGTTGACGGTGGTAATTACTTGTTCACTGCCGAAGAAATGCGTGAATTTATCAAGCGCGAGCCGGTCTCGGAGAAGTATTTCAGACCTTGGTATGGCGCCGTGGAATTCATTAACCGACGTCCGCGCTATTGCCTGTGGCTTGGCGATTGCCCTCTGAATGAATTGCGGCATATGCCCCGCTGTATGGAGCGTGTTCAGAACGTTTGCAATCTGCGTCTTGCAAGCAAACGCGCGGCGACACGCAAAATTGCTGAGACGCCCACGCGTTTTCTCGTGGAGAACATGCCTAAGGGAAATTATTTGTTGATTCCGAGCACTTCGTCCGAAAATAGAGAATACATACCGATGGGATTCATGTCGCCTGACGATATGTCGAGCGATGCTGTTCTGATTATTCCCGATGCTACGTTGTTTCATTTCGGTGTCTTGACGTCGTCGGTACATATGGCATGGATGCGCCTGACTGCGGGGCGACTCAAAAGTGACTATCGCTACTCAAAAGGTATTGTGTATAACAACTTTCCGTGGCCCGAGGAGAGTGAGCGCATTTCAGAAACCGCGCAGGCAATACTTGATGCTCGCGAAGCTGAGCCTGACTGCTCGCTTGCCGACCTCTATGACCCGTTGGTGATGCCCGCATCTCTGCGCAAAGCACATCGCCTCAACGACGCCGTTGTGTTGGCGGCTTATGGGTTGGCGGCGGGAGCCGGGGAGGCGGAAATTCAGTCGCACCTGCTGAGTTTGGTGGCTGAACAATAGCGGCTATGGCCGCTATTGTTCATTAGAGGAGGGCGTCGCGGGCGGTGCGGAAGTCGTCGAAGGAGCGGAAGATGTCGGCCAGCGAGGCTACGGAGTTGCGCGTTTGGGCGTCGAAGAGGCTTGCCGAGTTGCCGGTGCCCGTCGGCGCATGGCCCTGCAGGGAGTCGCTGACGCCGCCGGCTTTTTCAAAGAGTTTCATCTCGAGGCTGACGAGTTCGTAGGCTCCCGAGGTCGCTGGGTTCGTGACAACCTGCTGCGGACCGGCAACGCCGGGCTGGGGATTGTAGGGAATCACGCCGTCGTAGCTCGCCCACAGGTTCCGTATGTCGTTCCAGTCATAGCGCTCGCAAAGCTGGTCTTCGGGAAAGAGCAGCACGCCTTTGGCCGAGGACGACATCATGTTGTCGATGAGCGTGATGAGGCGGTTCACGTGTTTCTGCTGATCGATCAGCCCTTCGACAAACGGGTGGATTTCGCCGTCGAAAAGCGGGTAGAATTTCACTGCGAACGGGTGGCGCGCCGCCTCGACGCGTTTCAGCTCGATGCCTTCGGGCGTCAGGTAGCGGCCGACCCATGCGGTTGCATATTCCAGCCGGGTGGAAACCCGCGCGAGCCCTTTCTTCGCGCGTTTGCGGTTGAGGGCGATGATTTCGCCCTCGCGCCCGGCGGGGAGGGTGTAGAGGGTGGAGGTCAGGGCGTCGTGACAGCGCAGGCGCGCGGAGGCCTCGAGGGTCCAGACCTCGACGACGGCACAACGGCCCGGGCCCACGGCGCCGCAAAAAGCCTCGCCCGCGGCGTCATACAGGCGCGAAATCTCGTCGGCCCTCGCCTTTGAGCCTCCGGCAAAGCGCCCTAAGGTTTCGGCGCGGCTCCAGTCGTGGACCATGCCGATGAGCTCAACGTCGAGGCTGCGGGGGTCACGTATCTGAGAGCAGAAAAAGCGCTCCGGGTCGACATTGTCGACCCAGAGGCCGTCGCCCTCCGGACGCCGCTCCCTGACAATGCGCTGAACCGCACATCCGCCGACGAGAAACTCCTCGAGCATGCGCGCGTCGAGCTCCGGCAGGCGGTTGTGGTCGACCGGGGCGTTGATCTGGTCCTCGCGCGAGCGGAAGTGGCCGACGATGGTCATCACCAGCCGGTGAATCATATTGTTGGTCAGCGGCACGCGCCCGTTGAGCGACGCATATTCGCCCTCGGTCATGCGCTCGCCCGTCGGGGTGAGCATCGTGTCGCCCCACTGCCGTCCGTAGGTGAAGTTCTTGAAGCGCCGCCGCGCCGCGCGGAAGGGCGCCAGACGTTCATATTGCCGGCGGGCCGCCGCGAGAAAGTCGTGTTGAGTGTTGTTGTTGGTGTTCATTGTTCCGGAATCGGAGTTTTGTCGTCAAAAATATACGTTTCGGGCCCCGGGTCGGTAATGCCGATGACCGAGCTCAGGCTTCCGCGCGCGCCGCAGACAATCACCTCGCGGGGCGAGATGCGCGCCGCCATCGGCCGCGAGTAGGGGTTGGCCGCGCCGCGCCTGACGGCCATCGAGTCGCCGTCGGGCGTCAGCGGCGACTCCCAGCCGGCGAAGGACAGGCGCAGGATTCTGCGGCAGTTGTCGGGAAGAATAACGTGGGTGGCGCCATATATGCCGCGCACTGTCGCCTTGCCGGCAAGCTCCTCGGGGGCAAGCATCTCTTCGGGAGCAGTGTCGAGCAGGTCGACATACCAGGCGCGCATCTCCTCCATGAGCAGCTCGCTGAAGTCGGTGCCGTCGGTGCGGGTGACCGTACAGTCGAGCCGCAGGGGTTCGGCTGTACGGGCGTTGCGCCAGAGCTGAAACATCTCTTCCTTGGTCAGTGTGCGCTTCATGCTTTCGCGGCGGTTATGCGGACGTGGGCTTCGGGATAGCGCAGAACCAGGCAGCTGACCTCGGTCATGACAACGGCCTCCGTGTTGCGCTGGCCGCTGGTGCGCAGGTCCAGGGTTGTTGCCGACAGGGGAACGTGGACATACTTCGTCAGGAACTCAGGGTCGATAATCAGGCCGTCGTCCGAGTGGCCGCAGCTGTCGAGAATTTCGGAGTGGATAACGTAGAGAGTGCCGAACTTCGAGTGCATCTCGGTGAAATCCAGGCCCCAGCGGCTCACGATGTCGCCCGGGAGCATCACCCTCTGGTTGCCGTCCAGCAGGCTCAGTTGCTCAATCAGCCCGGTGCCCGCAATGAGAATCTTGCGCGCCGACCCCGCGTGGCCCGTGAATGCCGTCGACATGACTTTCAGCCAGTCGGCCGACGTCAGTTTGCCGGCAACGTATTGCGCGTCCTTGCCCGCCTGGTTCCAGATGCCGCCGGTGAGGAAAATCTCGGTGCGCTTGTCGGTGTCGGTCAGGCGCGCCCTGGTGCCGAACAGAAAACTGCGCTCCATTGCCAGGCGCATGTCGTAGAGCGCCACTTCCTCCTGGTCCGAGAAGGTCCATCCGACCTCCTTGTTGGCCGCGCGCATAAGGGTTGACTGCTCGATCTGGGCTTTGAAAATCTGGCAGTAGTTCTGCTTCTTCTCGGGCAGGGCCTCATATTGCGGGGTTTGCACGTCAAGCTCGCCCGCCGCGCGGCCCATGCGTATGACCGCCGCGCCGGATTGTATGTCAACGAGGTCGTCGGCGACAGTGTTGACCGGCAGCACGCGCAGGGAGGTGTCACTTATACTCATGACGTAGAAAATGACGGCTTCGCCTTTGGAGTTTTTGACCGTCGGCAACATAATGGTTTCCGAGACGTCGAAGGTCTTGGTCTCCGCAACGCTGAGCAATATCGGGTCATTGCCTGACATCAGGGTGCCTTCGGTGATTGTTGACCCCTGCGGACGCGTTGCAACGGCATAGTAATCGACCGTCATGCTGCGGCAGGGGCGGGTGTCGGCATAGCGGCTCAGCTGGTCTATGGGCGTGGCCATCGGGCGCAGTTTGGTGATGCGTCTGTCAACGTCGTTGCGAAGAAGTTCAGGGCTTTCCTGATTTGCGAGCGTGGTGGTCAACGCCTCGCCGGTAATCTGTGTGCTCATTTTGGAAGTTAAAAGGTAAAAATGAAAAATGAAAAATGAAAAATGAAATGTGTGTGGGGTTAGTCCCAGATTGAGCGGCGGCGGGTGCCGAGGATTTGAAACTCCGCGGGAGGCGCCGCGGCGCCTCCTTCCGGGCCCTCCCATACGCCCGGCTCAGCCATGCGTGACTCGATTTGCTCATTGAGGCCGCGACGGTAGCCGCGCTCCTCAGCCTCGCGGAGCTGCTGCTCCAGCGTCGGCTCAGTGTTCTCTGTGTGTTCCATAATCATACCGCAAAGTTACGCCCCTCCCCCTCCCCGAAACCGTAGAATAAATGAAAAGTTAAAAATGAAAAACTCTCACCTTTCATTTTTCATTTTTCATTTTTCATTTTTCATTTTTTTGTTATACCTTTGCAGCCGTTGACCGTCTTGCAGAAGCCCGGTCAAGGGCTTCGCGGGAGGGTCGACGGACATAATGAAAAGCGTTTACTCGACGCTCTTTCTTGACACTTGGGAATCTGGAAAATTCAATTGGAGTCAAGAATGAAGCAACAGGTAGATGCCTTATGGATATGTAAGTTCCGCAGGCACATGTGTACAAGTTCGGTATATTGTGCGCCGGATGAATGACATATCTTGCGTGAGGCTTCTGCGTTGTTCGTTCAACTCCAATGGGCAATCCAGAGCCTCCAAGTGTGGAACGGGCAACAGGTACGGCTCTCACGCTTTTTATCTAAACCATTTATTATCAATCGCTTCCACAGTGAGCCGCGGCGGCAAATCAAATCACAAAAAGTTATGAAGAAATTCCTACTTCTTTTCGCGGCATTGCTGACTCTCGGCATGACTGCGCGCGCCGCCGACGGCGACGTGTTCACCGTTGACAACTTAACGTACCAGGTACTCTCAGAAACCGAACACAAAGTATCTCTTATCGGGTTCGTTGAGTACCCTTATGGAGATTTATCAATCCCGGCAGAGGTAAACAATAACGGGAACCGCTACTCAGTAACAGACATCGGAGAGAGTGCTTTCTCCTACTGCTCAGGTCTTACCTCGGTAACAATCCCCAACTCAGTAACCGGCATCGGAGAGGGTGCTTTCGCTAATTGCGACGGTCTGACCTCAGTGACTATTCCCAATTCAGTGACAGAAATCGGAGCAGCTGTTTTCACTGCATGCTCATCCATGCAAGAAATTACAGTAGAGGACGGTAACGACAATTATACGTCAATAGACGGAGTGTTATACGATTCCCGGATTACGGAACTCATTACATACCCCGCCGGGAAAGAAGGAGCTTTCGAAATACCCAACTCAGTGATCGGCATCGGAGAGAGTGCGTTCAAACACTGCTGGGGTCTTACCTCGGTTACTATACCCAATTCAGTGACCAATCTCGGAGAGAGTGCTTTCTCCTACTGCTCAGGTCTTACCTCAGTCACTATTCCAAACTCCGTGACCAACATCGGAGAGAGTGTTTTTAGTGGCTGCGAGGGCCTTACATCGGTCGACATTCCCAACTCCGTGACCGCCATCGGAGAGGGTGCTTTCGCCAATTGCAGCGGCTTGACTTCGGTCACTATACCCAACTCCGTGACCGCCATCGGAGAGGGTGCTTTCGCCAATTGCAGCGGCTTGACTTCGGTCACTATACCCAACTCCGTGACCAACATCGGAGAGAGTGCTTTCTTCAACTGCACCGGCCTGACCTCAGTGACTATCTCCAACTCTGTGACCGCCATCAGAGAGGGTGCTTTCTCCTACTGCTCAGGTCTGACCTCTGTTACTATCCCTAACTCCGTGACCGACATCGGAGAGTGTGCTTTTTATGGGTGCAGCGGCTTGACCTCGGTGACAATTCCCAGCTCCGTGACCGGCATCGGAGATTGGGCTTTTGCACATTGCACCGACCTGACAACGATTATTGCGCAGCCCACGACTCCCCCGGCCTGTTTTACATATACGTTCAAAGGAGTTCCTCAATCAGCAGTCGTATATATTCCCAAAGGGACACTTAATGAATATTCCTCAGCTGAGGGCTGGAACTATTTCACCGACTTCCGCGAGACGGAAGACTCCGGCATCGAGGGAGTAGAAGCCGGCAGTGACACCGCTTCCGCTGAATTCTTCAGACTCAACGGCATGAGGGTCAAAGGCGGCGCACTCGCCCCCGGCGTCTACCTCAAGCGTCAGGGTGGCAAAACCGCCAAAGTGCTTGTCAGGTAACTTTTGTGTCGCCGCGATGCGGCTCGAAAGGATGGGGGATGCGCCGCGCGGACGAACCTGCGGCTGCGGTCGCTGACGCGCTCCTTGCGGCAGGCTATTTATGGTTGTCGGCGCTCTGCGCCTCATCCGCCGCTATCGCGGCTAACCGCCGCGTCAGCGGCAAAGGAGGCGCGGTAGCGCCGCAGACGATGATTAGCCCGGGGCAAAGACCGCCGTAGCGGTCGCCGCCCCGGGTCGTGGCGCGCCGTGCCTCCCACCTGAGCCGCGTCAGCGGCGGAACATTCCCCGGGCTCCCGTGGGGTGTCCGTGAAAATATGCGCAAACGTTTCGCCGCTACGCGGCTTTTTGGTGGGGGGATGCGGTGTCTCACCCCGGGCCGCGGGCGCTACGCGCCTCTTGCCCGGGGCTACATATGGTCAGCGGCGCTACGCGCCTGTTTGCCGCTGACGCGGCTTTTTAGTCGCCGCGCTGCGACAGACCCTGCGGCCCGATTTGCTACCCCGGCGCGACTGAAAAGTTACGCCCTCCATGTCGGCGGCGCGAAAGGAGCCGCGTCAGCGGCGACACATTCCCCGGGCACCCTACGGTAGCCCGACAATTCGCGTGGGGCGGATTCACCCCCGCCGAGGCGGGGCCTACCTTGCCTCGGCGCCTGCCGGCGCCGCGATTGACGCCCCGGCAGGGGCGGCGGGATGGTAGGCTCCCGTCATGACGGGGGATAGGCGATGACCGTCCCGCTGCGCCCCGGGCTCCCGTAGGGTGCCCGGGAAATATGCGCAAACGTTTCGCCGCTACGCGGCTTTTTGGTGGGAGGGGGATGCGGTGTCTCACCCCGGGCCGCGGGCGCTACGCGCCTCTTGCCCGGGGCTACATATGGTCAGCGGCGCTACGCGCCTGTTTGCCGCTGACGCGGCTTTTTAGTCGCCGCGCTGCGACAGACCCTGCGGCCCGATTTGCTACCCCGGCGCGCCCTCCATGTCGGCGGCGCGAAAGGAGCCGCGTCAGCGGCGGTGGAGGCGCGTAGCGCCGCTGACCATATGTAGCCCCGGGCAAGGGGCGCGTCAGCGCCCGCAGCCGCAGGTTTACGCGCGCGACGCCCCCACCACCCCCCGTAAGCCGCATCGCGGCGACACATTCCCCGGGCACCCTACGGGAGCCAGCCGATTCGCGCGGGTCGCGATATGGCTGCACCGATTTTGGAGACCCGTGCGGGTCTAAAGGCCTGCATGCGCAGGTGTGGTTACTACGCTTTTAACTTTTAACTTTCAACTCCCCACGCCGATGCCGAACAGGGCGTAGTCGAAGAAGGCGGGGTCGTCGGGGCGGAGGCGACGCATCTCGACCGTCAGCTCCTCGACGGTGCGCCGGTCGTTGGCGCGGCGCGTAATCAGCCCGAGTTCGCGGGCCGTGTTGCCGACGTGGACGTCGAGCGGGATATAGAGGTCGGCGGGGGTCAGCGACTCCCATAGGCCCATGTCGACGATGCCGTCGCGCCTGACGAGCCATCGCAGCGCCATGTTCAGGCGCTTCAGGGCCGTAGATGTCAGGTTCAGGGGAAGACATCGCGAGTCGCTGCGTCCGTCGTTGGCCGCCGCCATTTCAGCATTGAGGGCCTCGGCCAGCAGCCAGGGCGCGCACTCGCGGCCGCGGAGGTTGAGCGTCGAGGCGTAGGCGTCGAGCGTCGGGTGTTTCGCCAGGATACGCTCCACTCCGCGGAGCATGTGTTTGAGGTTGCGGCCGAAAAACGTGCGGTGAATGTTCCGCTCGTCGGCAATCTCCTCAAACGCGCCGTTGCGCACCCATGCCGCGGGTTGCCCCTCGGTCAGGGCCAGCAGACGCTCGATGTCGTTGCAGATCATCTTGCGGTTGCCCCAGGCCATGTGGGAGGCCAGCAGGGCAACGATCTCGGCGTCGTCCCGGCGCGCGTAGCGCCGCGGAAACTGCACCGGGTCGGCGCTGATAAATTCGGGCGAATTTATGCGGGCGGCTTCGCGCTCGAGCAGGTCTGCAAGTTCAGGGGTCATCGCGGAGTCAGGGTTATCAGCGGAATTATCATCTCTTCGAGCGAGATGCCGCCGTGTTGAAACGTGTCGGTATAATACTGGACGTAATAGTTATAGTTGTTGGGGTAGGCAAAGAAGTCGCGTCCCGAGGCGAAGATGTAGGCCGTGCTGACGTTGGGGGTCGGGAGACCGAAATCTTTCGGACGGGTGATTTCAAATACCTGTTTGGGGTTGTAGCCCAGCGATTTTCCGAGTTTATAGCGCAGGTTGGTGTTGACGTTACGGTCGCCGACAACCTTCACCGGGTTATCAACCTTTATGGTGCCGTGGTCGGTGGTGAGCACTATCGTGTGGCCTTTGTCGGCAATCTTGCGCATGAAGTCGATAATCGACGAATGGCGGAACCAGGACTCTGTCAGCGAGCGGTAGGCCGCGTTGGTCGACGCCAGTTCGCGCATCATCTTAGACTCCGTGCGCGCGTGGCTCAGCATGTCTATGAAGTTGAACACGACCACATTCAGGTCATTCGTTTCCAGATTGCTGAAATCCTTTATCAGACGCTCCCCGGCCGTTGAGTCATTGATTTTGTTGTAACTGAACTTCACTCCGCGGCGGCGGTAGCGCTCGAACTGGGTGGCAATCAGCGGCGACTCGTTGAGGTTCTTCCCTTCGTCGGAGTCTTCGTCGACCCACAGTTGCGGAAACATTCGCTCGATATCCAGTGGCATCAGGCCCGAAAAGATCGCGTTGCGGGCATATTGCGTGGCCGTCGGCAGGATGGAGCAGTAGGTGTCTTCGTCAATATTGAAGTGTTCGCTGAGCAGCGGGCGCACCGTGCGCCACTGGTCCAGGCGGAAGTTGTCGATAAGAATGAAAAACACCTTCTTGCCGGCGTCGAGTAGCGGAAAGACCTTCGACTTGAACACGTCGGTGCTCATCAGCGGGCGTTCATGCCCGCCGAGCCAGTCGCGGTAGTTATTCTTTACGAAACGCGAAAACGCCGTGTTGGCGTCGCGCAGTTGCATGTCGAGTATCTCCTCCATGTTGGTGCCGCGTCCGGCGAGTTCCAACTCCCAGTAGGTCAGGCGCCCGTAGAGCCGCTGCCAGTCGCTGAACGTCCGGCAGTCGCCGATTTCGCTGCTCAGCTGCATGAACTCGCGGCGATAGTCCGCGCCCGTCTGTTCGCTGACCAGGCGGTCAACGTGGAGGTTCTTCTTGATTGAGAGGAGTATCTGGTTGGGGTTCACCGGCTTGATGAGATAATCGGCAATGTTTTGGCCGACGGCCTGATCCATGATGTTCTCCTCTTCGTTTTTCGTTATCATGACAACCGGAGTCAGCGGAAGCACCTGCTTCAGCCGCTGCAGGGTCTCCAGTCCCGAGAGCCCGGGCATGTTCTCGTCGAGAAAAATCAGGTTGGGCTGCTCCTGCTCGGCCAACGCCAGGGCGTCGCGCCCGTTATTGACCGTGACCACGTCGTAGCCTTTGGCCTGCAGAAACATGATGTGTGGTTTCAGAAAGTCAATCTCATCGTCGACCCATAGAATTTTATTGCTTGCCATCGGTGCTGTCGAAATCAGGAATTCAGGAATTCCGACGGGCTCATGCCCGTAAGGTGTTTGAAGTACTTGCCGAAGCTCGACTGGTTCGAGAAGTTCAGCTCATACGCTATCTGCTGGATATTCTTGCCCGAGAAGCGGAGCATGTTTTTCGCTTCAAGCAGCAGATATTCGTCGATTATCTCGGCTGCCGTGCGTCCTGAACATTCCTTGACAACCAGCGATAGATATTTCGGCGAAATGCAGAGTTTGTTGGCATAGAAGCGGACCGAATGCTCCATGCGGAAGTATTTTCTGACCAGGCGCACGAATTCGTGCGTATAGAGCGCGCGGCGAGACCGCGGACGCGGAGGCTCGAGGATGTCTTCGTCTTCTTTGGCCGGGGCGTTCGCTTTGCGGTGCATGGTCAGAATCATTATCTGATAGAGAGTGGCCGTCAGCAGCGAGCGCGAGATGCTCTTGGCAAAGAGGTCGTCGCCCTCGCCCGTGTTGCGCCTGACGTTCAGGTCGAGCAGCTCCATGTAGTTCACAAGATGAAGAACTGACTCCGGATCGAGATTGAAAACCGGCGAACGGTTGGCGGTAATCGGCAGGTTGTTGAGAATGATGACCTCGAAGTTCAGATCGTGTATGAACTCGTCGCTGATAAAGAGGGCATATGCGTCGAGGCCGCGGACCGAGTCGGGGTCTACTGTTGTGATCGAGTTCGGACCGCTGATAAGCATCTGGTTTGCGCTGAGATGAATGCGTTCCATGTTGACAGAAAACGATATGCCCCCTTCGTGGACAATGAAGAGAATTATGCCGTTGAAGCGGAAGGCCTTCTCGAGATCCTCGATATAGGTCTCCGAACTGTCTTTGGTCAGATGGACGAAAACAAAGTCGCGGCCGTTGACCGCGGTGTCATATTTTGCAATCTCATGCAGGCGCTGCATCTGGCGCAGCGATACAGACTCTATCATAAATTGGCTGAAAAGTGCTTTATTTATGGCAAAGTTACATTAAAATTGGCAAAAAAGTAATAGTTTAGGTTTTTTTAACCTTAAATGTGTCCTTTTTGGAAAATATTTACGTATATTTGCGAATGCCACCGAAAATAATTATTTTATAGATAATTGTGTATTTGAAACTTTTGGGCGACCGCGACGGTTGCCCATTTGTTTTGCCCCGGGCGTCAGGGAAAGGTGGGGGCGGCATATGCCCCGAGAGTCAGGGCGCGTTCGCGACCGTGGCGGTCGAGCGGCGGCAGTTCCGGGGAGTCGAATTCCGCATCGGCGGCATCGATTACCGGTGAGCCGTCGAGTGGCAGATAGCTGAACGTATAGTCCGTCAGCGAGTATTCCAGACGCGGGTCTTCGTTCCAGAGGCAGCTGATGAACCGCTCGTCGTCGCTGCCGTCGACTGCAAACATGCAGCGCTTGAACCATATGTCGGTCTCGATTTCGGGGTCATAGCCCCTCAGGGCGCGGTCGCGGCCATAGATGACACTGTTGGCGAACACCGCCGAGGTCGACCCGGCGTCGGTCAGCTCTATGATTGCCATGTCGGGCCAGGCGAAGAGATACCAGTTGGCCAGCGTGCAGCGGTCAAACGTGAAGTTGCCGGCTCCGAGGAGGAGCAGCGCCGACGCGGCGTTTGAGATTTCGCATCCCAGAGCCGTCACGGTCGAACCCTTTCCGGCCGTGAGCTGGATTTTGCCGCTGTTGTAGAGCCGCGAGTTCAGCAGCGTAAGCTCCGACAGAGAGTCGACTTCGACCCCCCGGCAGGTATTGACAATCGACGTGTGTTCCAGTCTGTTGCCTCGGCTCGTCGAGGTGAACCTGACGCCCTCCCATTGGTTTGACATTACCTCGAACGATATGTCGGCTACGACGTTGTTTGTGCGGTCGCCGCGAAGCTCAATCGGGGCATCGGACGTGCCGGGACACAGCAGCGTACCCTCGACGACGAGCGCCGCTTTGTCGTGGAAAAGCAGCCGGGCCCCCGGGGAGACGGTCAGCGTGGCGCCCTCGCTGACGCGCAGCGTGTCGGTTATCAGATTGGGGATTTCGGCCTGCAAGGTCATGTCGGAGTCAATCGTCAGACGGTCAATTCGGTTGACGTTCTGAGATTGAGCTTTGATTTTCACTGATTTGATCACGCCGTTGGTCGTGATGTCGAGATAATCGGCAACCTCCTGCGGCTCGGGGGTATCGACCGTCGGCAGCGTGCACTCCACGAAGACGTAGATTGAGTCGTTGGGGCGGATCTCGACGTCGTTGAAAACCGAGCCCGAACGTCCGTCAACGTTGATGCGGAAATGCTCGCCCGAACGAAGGCGAACCTCCGCGAGGTTGATAATCTTCTTGTTGGGATTGTAGATCATCATGTGTGACGTCGGCGACGGCGACCCGGCGAAGTACAGTCCCATGTCGAGGCCCTCCTCGCTGACCGAGAATGTCGGCTGGGCCGAGGGCGACGTGTCGAATGAGTCGACAATACACGATGACAACGAAAATATAATCAGGATAGAAAGAATAATCTTGTTCATATCCTACTAACGCGGTTTTCTATCAAAAATTGCGTGACCGCTCCTTTCGCGCGGCAAAACCGCTCGCCGACATGTCCCGTAGGGTGCCCGGGACATGTGTCGCCGCTGATGCGGCTCTGAGGGGGTGGGTGGTAACGATGATTACTTCACCAGCACTTTGGCGGTTTTACCGCCCAGACGCTTGAGGTAGAGGCCGGGAGCGAGTGCGCCGCCTTTGACCCTCATGCCGTTGAGTCTGAAGAATTCAGCGGAAGCGGTGTCACTGCCGGCTTCTACTCCCTCGATGCCGGAGTCTTCCGTCTCGCGGAAGTCGGTGAAATAGTTCCAGCCCTCAGCTGCGGCATACTTATTTAACGTCCCCTTTGGAATATATACGACTGCGGATTGAGGAACTTCGTAGAACGTATATGTAAAACAGGCCGGGGGAGTCGTGGGCTGCGCAATAATGGTTGTTAATCTGCTGCATCGTTGGAAAGCAAAACTTTCAATGTTAGTCACGGAGTTGGGGATAATAACCGAGATCAGACTTTTGCAGTCGCCAAAAGCCATTTGTTCAATGTCGGTCACAGAGTTTGGAATAGTCACAGAGGTCAGACCTTCGCACCTGGCGAAAGCCTGATTTCTGATGACGGTCACGGAGTTGGAGATACTCACCGAAGTCAAGCCGTTGCACCCCCAGAAAGCCTGCTCTCCGATACGGCTCACTGAGTTAGGGATAGTAACTGAGGTCAAGCCACTGCAGGAAGCGAAAGCACCCGCTCCAATGTCGGTTACGGAGTTGTGGATAGTAACCGAGGTCAGGCCACTGCAGGCAGAGAAAGCACTCGCTCCGATGCCTGTCACGTAGTTGGGAATTTCGAAAGTACCTTCTTTGCCTGCGGGGTAGGTAATGAGTTCCGTAATTTGGGAATTATATAAAATTCCGTCTATTGCCGTATAATTGTTGTTTCCGTTCTCAACTATAATTTCTTGCAGGGATTTGCAGCCGCCGAAAGCACCCGCTCCGATGCTGGTCACAGAGTTGGGAATAGTAACTGAAGTCATGCCTTCGCAATTCGCAAAAGCGGACCCTCCGATTTCGGTAACGGAGTTGGGGATAGTCACCGAGGTCAGAGCGCTGCAGTTGGCGAAAGCCAACTGTCCGATGGTGGTCACGGAGTTGGGAATAGTAACCGAAAGCAGACTTTCACAAGCGGAGAAAGCCTCCACGTCGATGTTGGTCACAGAGTTGGGGATAATCACAGAGGTCAGACGCACGCAGTCACGGAGAGACCTGCTTCCGATGATGGTCACGGAGTAGCTATTCCCGTCGTTGGTTACTTCTGCCGGAATTGACAAAGCGCCTTCGGGTTTATGTTTATCGTACCCGGCAAGAGCTACTTCGTGCTCGTTTTCTACCCAAAATACGAGATTGTCAACGGTGAATGTGTCGCCGTAGGCGGCTCGCGTTGTGAGCGCGAGAGTCAGCAATGCCGCAAAAAGAAGTGAAATTTTCTTCATGACTTTGTGATTTTTGATTGGTCGCTGCCGCGGTTCACTGTGGAAGCGATTGATAATAAATGAGCTATGTAAAAGAAAAGCGTGAGAGCCGTACTTGTTGCCCGTTCCCACGTATAGAGGCCTTCGCATTGCCCGGATTTGTTGGAACGAGCAACGGATGCAGAGGCCTCACGCAAATATGTATATATGTTCCCCCGTGATGCCCACGCATCGCGGTCGGAGTTCGGTATACATATCCACATAAGCCGCTTACCGTCGTTGCAATCCTGACTGTTTCTAAGAAAGTTGCGAAGTTTCTATACGTCAAGAAAGAGAGCTGAGTAAACGCTTTTTTTGTATGTCTTTGCATCCCGCCCCTCAGCCCGCATCGGGCCTCTGCGGCGACATGCCATGCAAAGGTACAATAAAAAAGTTAAAAATGAAAAGTTAAAAGTTAAAAATGAATGGGAAATGAGGAAGTTTGCGCTGAGCCGTTGTATAGGAATGACCGCATGACTGAACTCCCTCCGGGCCACTTAAGGAATCCAGTCTTTTGGTCGAAGCAGGCGAATGATAAATATCAGTCCGCGGAATGTCAGTTCCGCAGCCATAGCCATCCATACGCCGTCGAGCCCGTAACTCCGGCTAAGCAACCATGCCAGCGGAAGCCTGACGAGCCATATGCTTCCGAAGTTCATGACCGCGGGAATTGTTGTTTTGCCGACGCCGACCATCGCGCCGTAGGCAACTATCGAGGCCGCGAACATCGGTTCGGCCCATGCCTCGATGCGCAGGGCGCTGACGCCGAGCTCCCGGATGCCCTCGACCGGGGTCATGATTGCCATTAACTGCGGCGCGGCGAACCACATCAGCACGCCCATCAGCGTCATCACCGCCATGCCCAGCCCGACGGTGATGAACCCGAAGGAGCGGACCAACCGGCGCCGGCCTGCGCCGAAGCTCTGGCCGGTGAGGACCGTCGCGGCGTCGCCGATGCCGTAGCCCGGCATGTAGCAGAGGCTCTCGGCTGTCACGGCAAAGGCGTTTGCGGCGATGGCAAGAATGCCGAGCGGGGCAACGATTATGGTCACGGCAATCTGCGCTCCGCAGATAATCGCGTGTTCGGCGGTCATCGGCATGGCGATCTTGCCGGCGCGCATGATAACCTCGCGCTGAAGCCTGAACGACCCCGGTCGCCCTTTCAGCCGCAGTTCAGGCTGGCGATATATAACGTAGCCGAGCATCATGCCCGCTGAGATGATTTCGGCAATCACCGTGCCCAGGGCCGCACCGAGAACCCCAAGCCCGCATACGAAGATTAACAGATAGTTGAAAAGGCAGTCGAGTACACACATGCCCGCGCATATCATGCTCGGCACCTTCATGTTACCGACGCAGCGCAGCATTGCTCCGGCAAGATAGTTCACCGTCAGCAGCGGAAGGGCGGCAACGAAAATTGCGAAGTATAGACTCGATGACCGGCAAATCTGCTCCTCGCCGCCGAGCCAACGGGGCAGCGGGACGGCAATCGCAAGACCGACGGCGGCCATTATCGCGCCGAAAATCAGCAATGCCGCCAAACCCTGGCGAAGAATGCGCCGCGCGCCCTCCTCGTCGTTGGCGCCGATGCGGTGGGCAACCTGCACGGAGAACCCCGTCGTGGCCATTGAGCATGTGCCCCAAAAGAGCCACAGACTCGTCGACACCAGGCCGATAGACGCCGATGCGTCGGCGCCGAGATGGCCGACCATAGCCGCGTCGATATACTGCATCAATATGCTCGAGAGCTGCGCGAGCATTGCCGGCAGAGCCAGGCTTACCGTCAGCCGCAGTTGTTGCCCGGCCGACAGTTCGCGCCCTTGTCTGATATGATGAATCGACAATCCCGGCATCTCCTCCTTACGTGTGAAGAATGGAGTGTGAGAATGTGTTGTCAACACATTTCACACTCCACATTTTTTTAAGTTGTCTTATAATCAGTCTACCTCGATAGGGAATTGCTCCAGAATCGGGTCTTTATATTCAATCTGCAACTCTTTCAGGCGTTTCATCAGTTGCCCGGTGATTTCTTCGGTGCCCGGCTTGCCGTAGATGTTGTTCATCTCGGTGGGGTCTTCCTGAAGGTCATAGAGCTCCCAGACGTCGATGTCGTTATAGAAGTGCATCAGCTTGTAGCGGTTGGTGCGCACGCCGTAGTGGCGCTTGACCATGTGCTCTGCGGGATACTCGTAGAAGTGATAGTAGATTGCATCGCGCCAGTCATCGGGGTGTTCGCCTTTGAGCAGCGGAAGCAGCGACTTGCCGTGGATATCTTCGGGAATCTCGACTCCGGCGATTTCGAGGAATGTCGGTGCGTAGTCGATGTTCTGGACCATTTCGTCGATGTCACCGTTGGCATTCAACCCCTTCGGCAGGTGCATGAGCAACGGTGTGTTGAGTGATTCCTCATACATGAAGCGCTTGTCGAACCATCCGTGCTCGCCCATGTAGAAACCCTGGTCGGAAGTGTAGACAACCAGCGTGTTGTCGAGCAGGTTATGCTCCTCCAGGTAGTCAAGCACGCGTCCGACATTGTCGTCAAGGCTCTTCAGCGTTTTCAGATAGTCGCGGATGTAGCGCTGGAACTTCCATTCGGCCAACTCCTTGCCCTGCAGGTTCGATGAGTAGAATTCCTTGATTATGGGGTTGTAGAAGTCATCCCACGCCTTGCGCTGCTCGGGGTCCATGCGCCCGAGGAAAGCCTCATAGTTGCTCTTCAGGCGGGTAACCGAGTCGGGGTGGAGCATCTTCAGGTCATACTGGATATCCATGTCGTGGGGCGAGGCGATGCGCATCTGAGCTGCTTTGGCAGCCGGTCGGCCCTCGTAGTCGTCAAAGAAGTTGTCGGGCATCGGGAAGACTCTGTCCTCATACAGGCGCAGGTTGCACGTGTCGGCCATCCAGTTTCGGTGTTGTGCTTTATGGTGAATCAGCAGCGCGAAAGGTTTCTCCTTGTCCTCGCGCTTGTCGAGCCAGTCGAGGCTCATGTCGGTCACCAGGTTGGTCAGGTAGCCGTGGACAATCTCTTGCGAGCCGTCCTGATTGATAAACGTCGGGTTGTAGTAGTCGCCCTGACCCGGAACCACGCGCCAGGTATCGAAGCCTGTCGGGTTGGAAATCAGGTGCCACTTGCCGAACAGGGCGGTCTCATAGCCGGCCTGCTGGAGATATTTCGGGAACGTCGGCTGCGAGCCGTCGAACGGAATGCCGCTCTCATTGTCGCGGAAGCCGTTGGCGTGGGAGTGCTTGCCGGTAATCATGCAGGCGCGTGAGGGACCCGAAAGCGAGTTGGCAACGAACGAGTTATTGAATTTGACGCCGTTGTTCCGGGCCAGACGGTCAAGGTTCGGTGTGTGAGCGTAGCGGGTGTCGTAGGCCGACAACATCTGCGCGGTGTGGTCGTCGGTCATTATGTAGACGATGTTATATCGCGGAGCGTCGGTGTCCGGTGTGATTGCGGGCGCGGGCCGGCTTTGTGCGAGTGCACTTGCGGGTAGGGCCATTGCGGCGGCTGCCAGTGAATAAAATGTTTTCATTCAGGTATTGGTTGTGTTAGGTTTGGTTTGTTTTTTGACAATTTTTTTCTTGGAAGGTTTAAGTTTTCCGGCAAGGTAATCTTCCATGCGCTTTTCGAGATATCCGTCGGCCATGACTCAGAATTCAAAGTTCAGGCGCGCGAAGAAGCTGAAAAAGTAGCCGTCGCTTTCAAAGGGGGAGCCGACTTCGTCGACCAAAAGACCCTGATGCTCGAGTTTGCGCTGATATTTGGTTGAATACTGAGGTCCGACCTCGATGTTGAGGGCAAAGGTTTCGGCCAGCGGAATGCGGAAGCCGAGGCACGCCTGAATCAGGAATCCCGTCTTGCCCTCGGTGGGAATTGCCGCACCGGCGCGAGCTCCGAGGTGCGGATAGATGCGGCGTTGATATTGCGACTGGAAAAAGTAGCGGCCTTCGGCAAAAATCGGAATAATCCCTCTCTTGTGGCTGAAGTCGGCAAGATAACCTGCGCCTCCGCCAACGAAGATATTGCGTGTGACCATATAGCCGTGGCTCGTGACTACGCCAAAATCCGCGCCGCCGTTGCTGAAGAAGGTCGGCGACAACATCTCGATGCCGGCATAGCCGACATATGTGCCCTCGAGCGGAACCTTTTCATATACATTCGTATAGCGGTCGTGTTTGTTACTCTTGGGTGTCGACTTGGTTGTTGTCGGCTCGGTCGCCGACAGGTTCAGCGACGCAACTGCGGCTGCCAATAAAATTGTGATTTTTTTCATATTCTTCATAGATAACGGTAAACTTACCCTCAAAATTACAAAAAAACCGAGTCTTTTCCAAAAATCCGTCTCATGATTTCCGCGGTGTGTGCCGGCGTCAATGCTTTCAGAGGAGAACTTCGGCGTCGGCAACCACGCGTCCGCCAAGATCGCTCGGCAGCATGCGCTTGTCGGTCCCGGACGTTCCGGGGAGGCTGACATTGACGGAGTTGGCCGAAGTGGTAACGGCGATGTTGTCGAGTGCTTTGGGTTCAACTACGTCGTTGATGCCGCTTTGGGAGGGGGCGTTGAGGCTAAGACGATAAACAACCGTAGCGTGGGTTGGCACGTAGCCGAAATCTACTGTGCCGCTGACCTTCGGCATGTCCCGGTGGTTAACGATGTCGCGGCAGAAGTATGTCGCCCCGGGGTCGGCAGCGCCGACTTTCGAGAGGTCGAGGGTGTAGTTCTTGCCGGCGTCGGTGAGGTTGGTGACGGAAACGATAATGTCGCCGTTTTCGCAGTCCTTGGCAAGCATCAGGCAGTCGTCGGCGTCATGGTAGACGGTTTCTGCGGCCTGGCCCATGCGGTCTTGGTCAACGGCCAGCAACTCTGCATTGGTGACGATTGCGAGGTCATCGTCCGAGAGAGGTTTCGACATGTCGTTCGACAGGGTCAGCGGCGACGACCATAAGCACCACAAAGAGAACTGGGTGCGATATTCATCCTGGGTCATGCCCGGAGTGCCGACACACAGTTCTCCGGAACTCTTGCCGGTGCCGTGAAGCCCGATCATCATCATGTCGGCGTCGTTCCAACGGTTAACCCCGTTATAGTGCCAGATATTTTTCAGCGCTTCGATGGAGTTCACCACACCGACGCCGTTCTGGCTGATTTGGCCGGCCCAGGCGTCGCGGGTGTCATAAGATGTGCGCCAGCACGTGCCTCCGGCTTCGGCGCCCCATTTCCAGGGGTCGCGCTGTCCCCATTCACAGATGTAGAATATGATGTCGCGGCCGCATGCCTTGAGGGCGTTGCCCATGGCCGTGTAGCGTTCTTTTGCGGTTTCGGTGTCGCCGGGAGCGCCGCAGTAGTCATACTTCAGCAGGTCGACGTCCCATTTGGCATACTGGTTGGCGTCTTGTGTTTCATAACCGAGAGAGCCGAAAGCTCCGGCGCAGGTGTTGGCTGCGGCGTCGGAGTAGATGCCGAATTTCATCCCTTTCGAGTGGACATAGTCGGCGCAGGCTTTCATGCCGTTGGGAAACTTTTCGGGGTCTTCAATGGGGGACCCGTCGGGTGTGCGGTGGGTCGCATTGTTGCCATGACGGCCGCCATAGTGCCAAAGGTCGTCGATTACCAGATAGTTATAGCCTGCGTCGATTAGCCCGGTCCGCTCCATTTGGTCGGCCACGGATTTGATTACGTCTTCTGATATTTTGTCTTCGATGCTGTTCCAGCTGAGCCAACCCATGAAAGGAGTCGGTTGCTGAAGATCGGAGCTGACGGTGAGGGTCACGGGGACATGAATTTCCTCCTCGCCATTGGTGACAGTGACGTTGTAGGTATATACTCCCTCGGTGGTGACGGTGCCCTCGACCAGACGGCGTTTTTCGTTGTAGCTCAGGCCTGCCGGCAGGTTGCTGACGCTGATGACGGATTCCTGACTATGTGCGCGCAGTTTGTGCATGAAGCGTACGCCCGGCTGGGAAAACACCGTCGTTGCGGCGTCGAGCCCTGCGGTGAGTTCTCTTTCGTTGACGATTTCGGGCTCTGAGGAATTCTGATAGATGAATTCAAAATATGCGTTGCCGAGGTCAAAGTGGTCGCTCTCGTTCGAGCCGTCTGAATCTACCTCGATAATGAGATATTTATATGGTGTGAGATTGTCGAGGTCAATATTGACAACGTCAGCGTCATTGGCGTGAAGACTTCCGGAGAGCACTTCTTCGTCAATGCCGCCGAGCTTGCGCAGAACCACACGGTAGGTCATCTTCGTGACCGAGGGATTACGTTGCGCCGCTTCCTTCACTTCGTCGTCCACCCCGAGTGCGGCGTGGAATTTAGGCGTTGTTCCGTTTAGGCGTACAACCACTTTTGCCGTTGCGTGCAACCCGACTCCGGAGGTGTAGCGATAGCCCTTCATCATCATGTTGTTGCCGTCGATGCTCTTGTTGGCTTTGATTGTTCCCCAGCCGTTGGTGATGTTGTCGAGCTGCAATGTGCTCAGCGGAATGATGCGTGCGCCGTCATACGTCGGCGTGCTTGGCAGGTATATTGTTTTCGACCCGTCGCCCGTGGTCGGGGCCACGGTCTCGGCTGCTGCCGGAAATATGCTTAATGCCAACGTGGCGAGTCCGAGAAGTTTGAGTTGGTTCATAGTGCAGGATGTTTGGGCTATTGTCGTGATGTCTGATTTATCGCTTTGATGACTTTGTTGACAAGTTCGGCCGACGTCGTGCCCGGGGCGATGACGCCGGGTGCAATGTCGGCAAGGGTGGCGTCGATGGCCGTCATGTCGGCGCCGGAAGCGCGGAGCAGGCGAATTTTCTCGGCCAGTTGCACGCCCTGAATGTAACGTTCGAAGCGCGCCGACGTGCGCGGTCCGGGATAGAAAAGATAGGTGTCGCCTGCGCTGAAAAGACGGAAGCGCGAATCTTCGAGTGGCGCGTCGGGCCAGTTCATCCATGACCAGTGCAGGTAGCCGTCCAGTCCGCGCGCCGAGGCAATCAGCGGGAGCATGGCGGCGTCCGACGGCTCATTGTTGCTTAGCAGATTGGGCTGCGCCTCGGTGCAACAGGTATAGAAAGTCGAGACCTTGCCGGTCTTCTTGCGTTCGGCGAGCTCCTCGGGCGTGAACTGTTGGGTGAGGGTGATGCTATAGTCCTCCAACTTGTCGATCAGCTCGGGGTGGCGGTTGCCCGCCAGGGCAATTTTCAGCTCCGGGGCGTTCTTCTGAACCAGGGCGTAGGCGTCGAGCATCGGCTGCAACCCGCGCTCGTCCATTGCGATGCGCGTCTTCTCCAGCAGCCCGCGTTGGCGCAGGTGGGCGGTGAAGTCGGTCAGGAAGCTGCTCCACAGATCGTCATATTCCGGCGTTGCAGTCTTGGTTTTCAGGTCTTTATATTCTCCGGCAGCTTCGTCGAAATAGCGGAATGTCATGTCCCATGGAATCATCGAGTAGCAGTTAATCTGCGCGTTGATGCCGCAGGAGTCCATCAGTTCCACGTAGCGGTCAAAAATGTCGTAGTCGAATGCCCAGGTGCCGTCGGCGCGACGCGTGGTGGTAACCATCGGGTCGAACTTGTCGTGGCTCTGGTCGCCCCATGGCTCATAGAAGAGAATGGCCGTCACTACCTTCTGGCCCGCGCGGGCCAGATTGCGCATATACGGCTTCAGGGCTTCGAAATGCTCGGTACTCCAGCGTTTCAGGCCGTAGTAGCGGCTCACGGCGTAGGGCTGCTGCCAGAAGTCGGTGTGGAAGGCCCATTCCGACGCCGGCGGGAGCACGCGTTCACTGACATCGACTGTCAGCGCGGCCTCGGCAACCACCGAGTCGCCCTCATTGAAAATGCACAGTCGGTAGTCATGCAGCCCCGGTTCGGCGTCGGGAGCAATATCGATCCGCACCCATACCGGCACTGTCCACTGCCCACTGTCCACTGCCCACTCCCCATTGTCCACTATATCCGCGACCCTCCAGGTCTTAAGATCGAAGCGGTGGGCGCCGCAGCTGCGTTGTGCATCGGTAAGGACATAGCTCATGAACCGCGCGTCGGCGCCGGGCATCTCGGCCCGCAGCGTGTCTGGCGTCGAGGGGGCGAGCGTCAGCAGGGCGCGGACACTGACCGTCTCGCCGCGCCAGGCCTCAATAGTGTCGTTTACGACCACCTCCGGAGCCACGGTCGTGGTGTCCGTAACCGCAGCGTCGGTCCCGATCCACGAGAGAACGCTCGCAAAAGCTAAAACTGCTGCACTGCACATAATACCCTGCAAATGTAATCATTTCTCCCGAAACCGCCAAACGTCCTGAAAAGTGTGCATCCTGTGTAGCCTGCATCCGGTTCGGATGTAGAAAAGGAGAGAGCCGTTGGATAACATGGCTCTCTCCTTTGTCTGTGTGGTGCGTCCCGCTTCTTTCCTGAAGCGGTATGCGGGGCGGCGGATTATCTCACGACTTCCTTGCGGCCGTTGACAATGTAGACGCCCGGAGCGTCAGGCTTTTCGTTCAGGCGTACGCCCGTGATTGTGTGCCATTCCTCCCGGTCGGCGGCGGCTTTGGCGGTTGTTACCGCCACGCCTGACATCGCCTCGTCGGTTATTGTGCCGAAGTAGCACCATTCGTCAGCGGTCTTGTAGGCCTCTACAGAGCCTGCGGGAACATGAAGCACAACGTTGCTGACATCCACGCCGTGGAAGGCGTCGTAGTAGAGCTTTGCCGGCTCCTTGCGTTCGACGGTCACGTCCGTAAGATTCGTGCACCCGTAAAAGGCGCAATAGTCAATCCGGTCAACAGATGCCGGGATTGTAATCGTGGGAAAGCGGCAGTTGGCAAACGTTTCCTGCTTGATGCGGGTCACTCCGGCAGGCAGTGTGAACTCCGTGAGCGACGTGCAGTCCGCAAACGCGTGAGCACCGATGGCCGACTTGTTGAACAAGGACGGGTCGTCGATGTCGTGCAGGGTTGAGGGCAGCACAAAGGCCTCCACTTTCCGACAACCTTCAAAAGCATACTCGCCCAAGATCTCCACACCTTCGGGCACCGTCACCGTGCCTTCGAGTTCCGACGCGCCTGAAAAGGCCGAATATATCGCCGTAATGGACTCCGGCATGACTATGTGGCGTATGCGGGTTTGCGTGAACAGTTCCTCTGAGAGAGCATTGTCGCGGGCGGGGATAATCACCGGGTTGGAGTCGTGCGTACTCAATATATTCCTCATAGATTGACAAGAGAGTGCGGTGGCGGTAATGGCCGGCATGGGTTATCTGATACACCAACTCCGGGCAGGTGAGGCCATTGACGTATTCAAGTTCGTCAATGACTTGCTGGTATCTCTGCAGGATGCCGCGAAGTTTGGTGTTGAGGAACGCCGCGTCGGGGCGTTTCACAATCTGATTATGTTTGAACTCCTTTGCTGAGTTGAGTATGATGTCCGTGGAGATATACCGAAACTCGCTATTATGCGACACCGATATTCTGACCTTGTGGCGCCCACCTTTAAGGGCTTTGCCAGGTATAATGACTGCGTTCAATTTTGCCATTTTTTCGACAAGAAATTGGAAAGAAATTTATTGAAAAGGGTTGTCTAATACTTGTCGGAAAGCATCAAAACTTAACCACTTTTGAATAGATTACTAACTAATTCTCTTGAAGTTCAGTCATTTCAATGATTTACCCTCTATAACCACACTTAGATAATTAAAAATCATGAAATCGCAAACTTTTTGCTGTTTTTATCGAAAAAAGTAGCTCCCAACTCTCAGAGCAGCTTGAAAAGTGTACTTTTTCCTTGCAAAACCGGCTTGAAAAGTGTATATTTGTGCCTGTAAAACGGCTTGAAAAGTGTGAGACTATGTTGTTTCGTAAAATTGAAAAGGCTATATATGAGCATCTTGTGTCGAATGATGACAAGGTGTTGGTCGTTAGTGGTGCGCGTCAGGTAGGAAAGTCATATATTATCCGGCATGTGGGACATCAACTGTTTAAAAATGTTGTTGAAATAAATCTCATTGAAGATTTCAACGGCCCCGGACTTTTTCAAAACGTGAAGACCACCGAGGATTTCTATCTGACATTAGGCGTTGTTGCCGGTAATAAGCTGGGTGATGCGTCAGATACTCTTATTTTCCTTGATGAGATTCAGGCATATCCCGATTTGCTGACTTTGCTGAAGTTCTTGCGTCGCGACGGGCGATATAAGTATGTTGCAAGCGGAACCCTGTTGGGGATGACGCTAAGACGTTCAACCTCGGTGCCTGTCGGAAGCATACGTATCATGCGCATGTATCCTCTTGACTTTGAGGAATTCCTGATTGCCAATAGTGTCGGTCCTGAAGTGCTTCAGGCAATGCGTGCCAGATTTCTTGCGCGGGAGTCGCTTCCGGAGGCTGTGCACTCACGTGTGCTCCGCCTTTTTAAAAATTATCTTCTTGCCGGAGGAATGCCCGATGCTGTCAACGAATTCCTGCGTTCGCAAAACATCTATAAGGTACGCGAGATTCAGCGTGACATCATCGATTTATATACTATCGATGCCGCGCAATATGACACGGAGCATAAGCTTAAAATCAAGCGAATTTATGAACTCATTCCGTCTAATCTCGAGAATAAAAAGAAACGTCTTGTGTATAAGGATGTTGAGAATAAAGCCGGTCGGCGGGCCGGTGATTATCTGGAGGAGATGGACTACCTTGTCAGTTCCGGTATCGCGCTTGAGGTGAGGGCGATTTCAAATCCGAAGTTTCCGCTCATTGAGTCGGAAGTGAAAAACCTGCTCAAACTATACCTAAATGATGTCGGTTTGCTGACGGCAGTTCTTTATCGAAATAACATTGCCGCCATATTGGACGACGTTGACAGTATCAATCTCGGTTCCGTATATGAGTGTGCGATCGCGATGGAGCTGGCTGCACATGACCATGCTCTCTTTTATTACGACAATCGCTCGCGGGGTGAGGTTGATTTTCTGGTTAACGACTACGATACTCTCTCAGTACTCCCGATTGAGGTCAAATCGGGGAAGGATTATAAACGTCATAGTGCAATGTCTCGCTTTGTAGTTACTCCTGACTATCATATCAATGAGGGCTGCGTCCTTTCCAATGCCCGTGAGGCAGAGCGTTCCGGTGCAATTACATATCTCCCGGTCTATTTTGCCATGTTCCTCTGAAAGCGTTGCAAAGCATCGGGAACGCAAACCTCAGCACCCGCATCCATCTTTGCCGCCTCCATGTCGGAGGACGTCATTCTGATGAACCTTACACGGGTCGCCGATGGTTGAGCGTGGGTAAAGAGAACGCAGGCGTGCCCGTGGGTGGACGGGGACGCCTGCGCGCGTGGGAGTCGGGGATGGGGTTAGCGTGCGCCGTAGACGATTTCTACGTCGTCGACATACATTGTCGTGCCTTCGCCGCCCTGAAAATAGTCACCGTATTTTGAGGCGGTGCAGACAACGGCGATGTAGGTCGGCTGGTTATTAGCCTTTGAGGCGTAATATTCAATCGGAATGGTTATCTCGACGAGGTCGTCGCCGGCAGTGGCTTCGGTGAAGACTTTCTCGCCGTAGGCAACAACGTTGGAGGCTTCCTTATCAAAGAGCTTGGATGAGTTCCTGGTGCGGACAACAAAGCCATATTTTCCATTATACGAGGCCTCACTGTCAGAATTGTCCGGGCCGTCGAAAAGAGCTACGAAGATATGACCTTCATCATAACCGTTTGCCGGCATATAGTCCTCATCGCCTTTCCAATCATTGGTGGGTTCGTACTTGACCCAAACTTTAACCGCAACGGGTTTTACTTCACGCTCGGGGAAAGAGAAAGGATGGCCAAATCCGATAATGCCATTTGTGCCATCGGTCTTGAGATACTTGCCGTAGAAGATGTTGCCGGCAGCAAACTTGCCGATAGATCCAATCCCGACTAATTGCGAGCGCAATTTTGCAGCATAATTTCCACTGTGTTTCGGCGTTTCAACATTAGTTGTAATATTATCTCCCAGGGTTGTGGAGCCGTGGTTGCCGCTATCCCAGCCCTCTTGACCTGCAGGCATGGCAATCAACACATTATCATCCGTGCGCCAATCCTCGAATCCGGCGTTAGGGAGCTGAGGCAGGGAGGATGTCTCGAAAGTCAGCTCCTCGGCGCGATAGGTGATTTCCGAGGCGGTTCCGGCAACGGCGCGGTATTTGTAGCTTGTGCCGGGCACGAGGTCGGTCAAGGTTGCGTAGTAGGTCTGGCCTTTCGCAAAGGCGCGCGAGGTTGAGCCGGCAACGTAGGTCCAGTCTTCGGAGTCGGCGGTGGCCACCTCGAAGCCTACGGCGTCAACGCCGTCTTTTGCCACGGTTGCCGAGAGGGTTTGGGTGTAATAGCATTCGGCCTGCTCGGCGGGAATCGGAGCGCTGACAACGGGCGCCTCGGTCACGCGCAGCGTGAGGGCCGCAGAGGCGGATTTACCGCCTTTGTCGGTGGCGGAGATGCTGATGACGTAGGGTTCGTCGCTGTTGGGGAGGGCGTTGATGAAGGTGTCTTCAAAGACGATTTTGATCATCTGACCGTTGTCGGCGTCTTCGACTTCGTGGAAGATGCCGGCGTTGCGGAGGCTTGCGAGGGCCTCGGACGTTGCGCGGATAAAGTCGATGGCCTCGAAGCCGTCAATTCCGGGAATGCCCTCGAGCTTCACGCTCTGGAGCTCGGATGCGGCGCAGACGTAGACGCTCTTGCGACCGATTGTGCCGCTCTCGCCGGCAACGGGGGCAGAGAGGTCGAAGCCGTAGCCTGTGATTGCCGGGGGCGTCGTGATGATGATTTCATCTTCAACATCGATTGTGGTGTCGTCGATTTCGATTTCGATGAATGCGGCGCCGTCGTTATCTTCTTCGCCGGCGTTAGCTTTCACGTTGAAAACGTATTCATGGGCGGGCTGCACGTTGTCGATAAGGCCGCGCATGGTCTTCTGCTCGCCTGAGGCGGTGAAAGTCAGCACATAGTCGAGAGAGGTGACGCCCTCGGGCATCATGTAGTAGCCTTTGCGCTCGTCGAGGCCCTCAAAGGTCAGGGAGCCGCCCTTATGGGAGACGGTCAGGGAGTAGTCGGAGATGAGGTCATCGATATTTTCGGGATATTTCACCGAAGCGACAACGTTTGCAATCTTGCAGACCACCTCAACGGACTTGGCGGCATTGGGCTCGAGGGTAATCTGCTCCTGGCCGGCGAACCAGCGCGACTCGAATGAGGCATATTCAGCCTTGCCGGCCCATGCTTTTATGGTGTAGTTGCCGGAGACGAGCTTGAGGCCGGAGGCTGGAATCTCGGCAATGCCGTTATATTTGCGGACCACGCCCTCGTCGGAGTATATCCAAACGATGGTCGACGCGGCGAGTTCCTCCTCGGCGCTTGCGCGGCTCTCGACAACAACGTCGGAGTTCACCCGCGTGGAGAGGTAGACCGTTCCTTCGCCAACGGGGATGGTCTGCTCCTCGGAGCAGCCCGACAGGCCGGCAGCAACAACTGCGGCCATGCTCATGTATGAAAAGATTTTCTTGTTCATGATTGTTCTGTTAGCTTAGGAGGGTTATTTAACGAGAATGGTAAACTGAAGCTCCTGAGTCTCGGTCCCATCTTTCACCGTCATGGTGAATTTGCTGGTTGACTCGCCGAGAATTTGAAGCAAGGGCATGAAACTGGTCACACTGATTGACACGTTGGTTGCTCCCAATACGGCCGGGACGGGATCACCCTCTTGATTGGTTAAAGTACCGTCGCCGCAAGGGAAACCGAGGCTCAGGATTCCGTCGAGGTAGGGCTCAGGGTAGGCAAGCGAGAAATCAGCGGCCAAACCGACAGCCTCAAGTTCTTCCGGAGTCAGAGATGTTGAGTCGATATTAACCAGCAGGTCGGTGATTGGATTCTTGCTCGTGATGACAACGGTATAATCATCAAGCTCGGTGTTGGTGTATGTACCGCCGTTGAGCAGTGTTCCGCCGAATGTTATCGCCTCGTCTTTGGGGTCGTCGGGATTATCGGGGTTATCGGGATTGTCCGTGTCGTCGGGGTCGTCGATGTCGGGGAGCTGGCCGGGTTCTTTTTCGCCGTTGTCGTCAACTTCTTCCGTGCCGGGGTCTACGGTGCCGTCGAGGGTTTCGTCGGTATATGAGAAGTCGACCGTCAGGCCGTTGCCGAGGTCAATGGTTCCGCCGGGAGTCGGGGGTTCGGGGAGGGTGCCGCCAACCTCGTACGTGATGATGCGGTGCTGGCCTTTGGCAACGTCGCCAAAGGCGTTTGAGAAGCTCTCGGCCTGACCGTTGACCATGCCGGTGAATGTCGCGGCGAGGCTGACGGAGCCTTCGAGGGCCTCGAAGTAGCCGGCGCGGGTTTCGGAGGGGGTGTAGGTGAGTTTGCCTTCGTCGTTGGCAACCACGGTTACCTGAACGTCGTCGCCCATGACTTCGCGGAGCTTGTCGCCGAACTTGACGGTCACTTTGAGCGAGGAGAAGACGCACTTGACGGGCGTCACCGTGGTGATTTCTCCGGCCGTTACGGTGAACTGCTCGGAGGTTCCGGTGAAGTAGGGGTTGTCCCATTCGGACTTGGCGACATTGTGGGAGCGCACGCTGACGGTGTAGTCACCTGCGGGGAGTTCTACTGCCGAGGGCATCTCTTTGTAGACATAGCTCACGCAAGGGGTGGCTTCGCCGACGCGGTAGAAGTCGAGCAGGTAGTTGGAAACGTCGTATTGGGCGCGCGACTGCACTTTGTTGGCGCCGTTGCTGATGACTTCTTCGGCATTGTTAACCTCAACGCCGGGCTTGTTGACGCGTCCCGTAGCGCCGTCGGCGGTGTTTCCGTCGCCGAAAAGCTCATCGCTCGAGCAGGAGCCGAGAGAGAGCACGAGGGTCAGCAGGGCAGCTTGATATTTGAGTTTCATAATTTGATATCAGTATGTTAAATATTAGCGTTGAGATTAGTAGACGAGTTCAACTTCGTCGATATAAAGCAATGAGCCAACGGGTTTGACAGTAGTGTTGCCTTTGATATATGATGTAACATCAGATTTGGACAAGTCTGTCTTTGAGTTCGACTTGAACTTCACAATCAGTTTGGCGGCCTTCTTGGCGCCTTTCGCATATGAAAAGGTGATGGTCTGCTGCTCATATTCAGCGTTGGAGGGGTTAAGACTTCCGGAGGCAATAACTTGTCCGTCGCTATCAAGAACCTGAGCTTCTGCAACTCCGGTTTCTCCGTCGTTGAATTCAGCGAATTTACACCAGAAATTCACAGCTGTCGGGCGCGACGTAAATGTAATGCCATATTGCGCTCCGTCGCTATATGAGCCGAGATAAAGTTCTCCGGCGGTATGATATTTGCAATCAGAAAGTGTTGTGGAGGCTCCCCATCCCACGGTACGCAAAATTGCGGCTTTGCCCGAGTGGGAATCGTCGGTCGATTGGATTGACTCGGCGGCAGAGCGCACGCACAGCTCGCTTTTTGCAGAAAATGTCAAATCATTCAGCGTTCCCCATGAAGAGTCTGGAATATATTCAGTCCAACTGTTGAGCCCACTACTGTGTGCTTGCGTTGTCCAGGAGTCGAGGTCCCCGTTTTCGATTTGGGTTGCAGCCTCGGTGGTGAAGGTTGCGGTGGTGGAGACGAGGGCGCCTACGCAGGCGCGTACGGTGTAGGTCGTTGCGGGGTTCAGGCCACCTGTGATGTGGAACTCAGCACCGCTCTGCTCTCCGGTGGCCTTTGAAAAATTTGAGCCGTCGGCGGAAATTTCTACCGCAATGGCTTTGGAGGCGACGTCATAGTCCTCGGCGCTGAGCGAAATCCATGCGTGGCCGGCAAAAACGTCGTTGTTGTTGACGGCGATTACCGGAGCTGAAGCAACCGGAATTGTCACCTCGTCGGTTGTTACGGAACCTGCCTGCGCTTTGACTATAATGGGGAGCTGGGCGTCGGAGGGCACGTTGACGCTGACAACGTAGGTCTGCGATGCGCGGCTCTGCGTCTGCACGTCGGCAATGGTTGTCGGGGCAAAGATACCGTTGCGGTTGAGATATTGCACTGTGAGAATGTTCTGCAGGGGTTCGGTGCCATTATAGCCCACGAGCACGCTGACGGTCTCCTCGCCGGCGTAGGCATAGCCTTCAACGGGTTCGAGGGTCAGGGTGAGCTTGTCGACTTTGATGCCGAAGCCGATGGGTTCGTCGGAGGCTACCTTTCCGTTGCGGTCGGTGACTTTCAGAGCGAAGGTCACGGGCGATGCGGTCTCGACGGTTGCGGGAATATAATGGGCAACGTCGGTGAGTTCGAATGCGGCGAACTTGCCGGGGTTGCGGAAAATTCCGATATTCTTGAATCCGAGAGAGGTCAGCAGCTGCTGCTCAGCCTCGGATGCGGTTGCAAGGTCGATTTCGGCGGGCCATCCGAGCTCGAGGAGTCCGGCGCCGGTCGTTGTCAGCACGGCGGACTTGATGCTGCCGGGGGCTTTGATGTCGAAGCGCAGGGGGGCGGCGAGCGATGACCCCTCGACAACCGAAACGGTCTCGCCGGCGGCAATGCCGCTGAGAGTCACTTCGGGGGCGGGCACATTCAGAATGAGGTCGGAAATGTCGACTTCAACGTCTTCTTGCTCGAGGGTTTCGTCGAAGGTGATTACCAGCGACTCTACGGAGCCTACACCGTCGCCGCCGAGTTTGACGCCGAGGGAGTAGCGATGTTGGGCCTCGGCGGTGAACTTGGCAACCTCGACGGTTCCGCCCTTGCCGTTGGGTTTGGTGAAAGTGACGTCGACGGTTACTTCGCCCGGCTTGAGATAGGCGTAGCGGGTTTCCGATGCGGCGTAATCGATGTATTGACCTCCGGCGCTATGGAGCGTTGCCTTCAGGTCGGTCATGTAGTTGGTCACGCTTTCGTCGTAGGTGATGCCGACCATCGTCTTGTTGGGCGTTGCGGTGAGCTCCACGCTGGTTGCCTTACCCTCGCTGACGGTCAGCTCGGTGGCGCCGTAAACGGCGGGCTTTTCAAATCCCTCCTCATCGGCAGAGCCGTAGGCGGCGGTCATGGTGTATTTTCCGATGGGGAACTGTCGGTCGGCGGGGAATGCTGCGGCGGAGAACTGCTCGTTGGTCTTGCCGTCGGCAGAGGTGAGGGTGATTGTCAGGTCTTCGGCCGTCAGATCGGCGATTTCGCTGACACGGGAGGCTGCGCTGCGCGAACCGACGACAGTGTTGTCGCAGGTTACGGTCGGAGAGATCGTGCCGGTGGCGTCGCCGAAGTCCATGCCTTCGTCGCAAGACGCGAGCACCGTCATGGCGGCCAACGCACCGAGTCCCGTTAGTTTAACTTGTTTCATAGAACTTTTTTTAGTTGGTTTATGATATGTTTCTTATTTCATGAGTTTCGGAGGGAGCACGGCTTGTTTCGAGGATTGCGCGCAAAAGCGGTTCTGCCGCGGAGGCGGAGAGGATGTATGGGACCGTAAATAAGTTGAGAAACAATATTTTAAGCACATAATGTCTGGCATTCACGTGTGTTATTCTTCGGTCTTGAATAAGCGCAAATCCGGTACAAAGTTACACAAAAAATCCGTAAATCCAAGAACCCGGACCGAAACATTTCCGAATTTAACAGATAATGGTCCGTATAATGGTCAACGATTCAGGGTCTCCGGCGAATAATGCCGCCCGTAATACTGCGCAATCATACGCAGACATGCCGGACCGCAGTCCATCACATTAAGTTGACGAAAATAAGGGAATTTTCGCATGTTATTTGCGTTTGGGTTTGATGTCGAGGCGGTATGCGATGGAGAGCAGTGCGTATGCGGGCCGGGAGTTATAGCGGGTTTCAGTTCTGCCTTGGGCATTGACTACTTGGCGGATGGAGGGGAGTTGTTGGAGTAGGTCGAAGCCGATGGCTTTGACGGTGAACTGCTTGGTAGAACCAAAGGTTTTGTTTAGTTGGAGGTTCCAGACCCAGTCTGTAGTGTTCATTGTCGGCTCTTCATAACCTCGGCGGCAGTAGGCCATCAGTTCGGTTTGTAAGTAAATTCCCCAACTCAAGGGTACAGAGGCTGATATTCCATAATTTACGTGCGTAAAATGAAATGACGTAAAAACTCGATCAAGACTTACAAGTCGATTCCAGTTAAAATTAACTTTGGCAGAGATGGTTGCGTTCCCCGGGGTCCAGCTGAGGTCGAAGTCTTCACTGATTTGCCAGTTATTTACTTTCAGCGTCATGAGTTCGTCGGAATCCGTTGAATAGTCAGCGGAACGCAATAGCTCTCCTTGTAGAGAATTCGAAAGCATAAATCGATTACGGCCATCTAAATAACGAGAAAATGAACCCGTTACGCAGACATTAAAGTTACCGTCAATATTATAAGGCATAATCGTCGTTACTCCATTGCGGCGGTTATATAATTTTGCAGAAGTTATTGCTCGGCCCGTGCGCGAATATTTTGTTGATAGGTTAATTTTGCGGTTATAGGTTGGAAGATTATGAGTAAACACGAATTCTGCCGACGAGTATAATGATTTCTTGAGATTCGGATTGCCACATGTGTGAAACATCTGGTCTGCATTGTCAACTATCGAAAGCAACCGGATCATCTTGGGTGCCGTTTCTGAGTAATTAATCAAGAGTTTACCTGTTGGTTGAATTAAATTAGTACAATATTTATAATGAAAAAGTTGCACAT
>CAZKOF010000013.1:0-34414 GCA_964554335.1 uncultured Bacteroides sp. | reverse complement strand
GGAGAATGTGTAAATTCAAACGTCAGCTGTTGCACTTCGTTTTTGAATCTACAATATTTTGTTTGATATCTTGTTGGCGAAATAGATGTCGTGGAGGCCGAGGCCGATATTATATGAGAGGATGCGCTCGGAGTCTGACGTGCGACCAGGGTTACGACCGGCAAGGACATCGGAGAGTTCGGCGAATTGGCGGAACTGGCTGAAGTATCTGAAGCCACTGACGTGATTCTCATCATCGGCAAAGACCCGGTCAAAGACGGTGTCACAGTTTTGGAAGCCACGGGTGTGGACAGGAACAACGAGGACGCCCGGTTTGAAGAGGTTGACATCATCAACGAGGAGGCTATCGGCGTCGGTGATACACGAAACCACAACATCGGCACCGCAAACGAGTTCTTCCATACTGTCGGCAATCTCGAAGGTCACGTTTGGGGTGGAGGCAAACATAGCGACTGTCTGTTCGGCATGGTCTTTATAGCGCTTGAGGCGTATGGTCATGGGTGCGTCGGTGTTGGTGTCCAAAAGGCATCGCAAGGTTGCATGCCCCATCGTCCCGAGACCCACAAAAGCGTAAACACGGGAGGTGGAGGCCCTAAGCTGGTTGATTGCCAACGTGGCAACGGCGCCGGTGCGCATGGCCGTGATCCAATCGGCATCGAACAACGCCGTCATGCGTCCCGTCAGGGTATCGAAAACCATCAGCTGGCTGTTGAGTGCCGGGTGTTGCCCCCTGACGCGGGTGACAACCTTGCAGCCGAACGTGTGGAACTCGTCGGGCAGCAGGCATGGCATCGTATTGACAAAGTCGTTGCCCCGCGGATGGAGCGATACTTTCGGAGGCAACTGGCAACGGTCTTTCATCAGAAAGGCCTCGCGCACCCACTCGACACAGGTCGCGGGCGATATGTTCAGAGAACTTATTTGCTCGTTGGTGATGTAGTTCATTATCATAGATTCTTTAGGGCGGCGATGAGGCGTGAGTTATCTGCGCGGTCGCGAATTGCGATGCGCACGTATTGGCGACCGCCGGTCTCGAATCCCTTCTTGCCCGAACAGTCTTTAATCAGTATATTATAGTCGGTCAGCAGGCGCAGAGAAAGCTCTCCGGAGGTCATGCCCGAGACCTCACACAGAAAATAGTTGGCCTGCGAGGGGATTACGCGAAGCATCGGAACGCTCTCGAGCTCGGCGCGGAAAATCTCACGCTCGGCGCGGAACTTGGCGCACGCGCGCACGTAATCTTTTTCATATTTGCCGAAAATCTGCATGTAGAACTCGGCAAAGGAGTTGATGTTCCAGATGCCGACGTCACGGCGAACCGCGCTAATCAATTCCGTATCTGCCGAGGCGAGGACTCCGAGACGCAGGCCCGGAACGCCATAGCTCTTGGAGATTGACTTCATCACACAGAGATGGGGATGGCGGCGCAGCGTTTCGTTGCTGAGAAGGGTTGCCTCGGCAGCCTCGTCGGCAAAGTCAACAAACGATTCGTCGACAATCAGCCTGACGCCGCGCGTCTCCGCTCCGGAGGCAAGAGCGTGGAGATCAGCCGGAGGGATGAAGTTGCCTGACGGGTTATCGGGATTGATGAGCAGCATGGAGTCAACCTCGTTGGCGTCCATGAATTCCATCAGTTCGACTACCGAATAGCTGAAATCGGCGTTGCGGGGATAGAACTTGGCGAGGCGATCGTCGGTCAACCGGTTGGGATACTCCTCAAAGGTCGGATATACCACCCCGAGACGTCCGGGCAGCAGACTCATCAGACTCTTGATCAGCTCGGCGGCACCGTTGCCGACAACGGCGAAATCATGGGTCAGACCGAAATATTTCGCCGCGAGAAGCGAGTTGACTCCCATGCCCGATGGATACTCGCGCAAAAGAGTCTCGAAATTAGCCTTCAGTTCCTCGACCATGTGAGGCCGGGGAAAGTAGGGATTGACGAGATAGCAAAAGTCAACCAGTCCCGGGTAGCGCCAGTAGCCGCCGAAACTATGTTGCAGCTTTGCGAGGCGTTCGCGCGGTGTCGCGAAAATGGTCTCGGCAATGCGCAGGTCCTGCACGTCGTCAATCTCATACCAGTTGATGCCGTGAATCGGGAGGGCTTTGAGGTCGCAACTGTCGATCAGGGTAATCACGCGGAGCACCTGCTCGTAATATTCATTCTCACCGAGCACGCGGATGTAGGCCCCCAGAAACGGCAGATAATGGTCGGCAATGAACTCGCGCGAGAACTTGTAAATATTGACGGTCTTATGATACGTCGCAACGTCGCTATACTTGAAGTCCTTCTTTGGTATGAAGTTGACGATGTTACACTCATCATCGATGCGTACCATCGTGCCGTCCATCCAGGTTTCGTATTTTGCAACGAGAGCCACATTGTTGTATTGGCTATTCAGGGCAAGATTCAGGGCCTCGTCGTCGAAAATCAGGTCAGACTCCAACAACAGGGTGTCGTCGCCGAGCAAAAAGTCACGTGCAAGCCAGAGGGAGTATATATTGTTCGTCTTGTCGTAGATCGGGTTCTCTACATAAACGATTGGAGCCTCGGGATAGCGCCCGCTTACATAGCGGCGCAGATTTTCGCCCTCATATCCGATAACAATTACGATTCGGCTCAAATCGAGACGCAGCAGTTGCGAGAGCATGCGGTCAATCAGGCGGACACCATTGACCTCAAGCATACATTTGGTGTTATTGGCGGTGAATTCGCCAAGTCTGCGGCCCATGCCGGCGGCGAGGATGAGTGCTTGCATATCGGTTGGTTATCGTTTAAGTGCGGCGCCGAAAGGCGTGCGGTTAAGAATGGAACGTCCGAGGGTTATCTCGTCGGTGTATTCAAGTTCATTGCCGACGCTGACCCCTCGGGCCAGCTGGGTGATTTCGACCTGCAGCGTGCCGAGTTTACGATATATATAGAAGTCGGTGGTTTCCCCCTCCATAGTTGCCGATAGCGCGAGAATGATCTCCCTGATCCCTCCGGAGGCAACGCGTTGGACCAGGGAGTCGATTTCGAGTTGGTCGGGACCGATGCCGTCAATGGGTGAGATAACTCCGCCGAGAACATGGTAGAGGCCACGGAACTGGCCTGTATTTTCGATGCTCATGACGTCTTTGACGGTCTCGACAACGCAGATTGTCGACGAATCGCGCAGTGGGTTGGAACAGAGCGGGCAGACCTCATCTTCCGAGATGTTGTGGCAGATGGTGCAGTATCTGACCCCGCGGCGCATTTCCGATATTGCACGACTCAGAGCCTCGGCCTGCTCCGGGTCGCGACGCAACAGATGCAGTGCCAGACGCAGGGCTGTCTTACGCCCCAGTCCGGGCAGACGGCTCAGCTCCGTGACGGCAGCCTCCAGCAACGGCGATGTCAAATCCCGATTCACACTTCACACTCCCCCAACAAGCCGGTTAGTCGACGTATCGGGGAAAACGAGTTTCGGGGAAAGGGCGGCGCCCTCGTCGGGAGTTACGAGAGCGTAGGCCATGATGATGACAACGTCGCCGCGATGCACCTTGCGGGCAGCGGCACCGTTAAGGCAGATAACGCCGCTATTTGCCGGGCCGGGAATGACATACGTGTCGAAGCGTTCGCCGTTATTATTGTCGACAATAAAGACACGCTCACCGGCAATGATGCCTGCGGCCTCCATCAGAGCCGAGTCAATGGTTATGCTGCCGATATAGTCGAGGTTTGCCTCGGTGACCGTGACGCGGTGTATTTTTGATTTCAGTACCTGTATCAACATTGCGGGTGAAATTTTATATTATCAATCAGGCGAACATCGCCTGCATAGACCGTCACGCACCCTACGGGCTGACGGCTCTCTGACCAGTCGGCAATCGGCAGGCACGTAGGCCCGTCGACAATCTGGAAATATTCGGTTTCAAGCCCCGGAACGGCGTTGATGAGTTCAACGACATGGGAGGTGGTTTCGGCAACGCTATGTGTTGCGGCATAGTCGACGCCCTGCTGAAGGGCGCGATATATTGCGGGCGCGGCGGAGCGCATATCGGGAGTGAGGCGCACGTTTCGCGAACTCATGGCCAGGCCGTCGTCCTCGCGCTTGATGGGAACGTCGACAATCTCCAGGCCGTCATATCCACCCTCAAGTGCCACCATCTTGCGGATAACGGCAATCTGCTGGAAATCTTTTTCACCGAAGTAGGCGCGCGTCGGGTGCACCATATCAAACAGGCGGCTGACAACCTGTGCCACTCCGTTGAAGTGGCCCGGACGCATCTTCCCCTCCATGACTTCGGCAACGGGACCGAGGTCAAACACTCGGGTATCGGGTTCGGGATACATCTCCTCGACGGTCGGCACGAAGGCAACGTCGACTCCGGCGGCTTCGAGAGCGAGGAGGTCGGCATCTTCAGTGCGCGGGTATTTCAGCAGGTCGTCTGGGTTATTGAATTGAGTGGGATTGACAAAAACACTGACCGCGACGCAGTCGTTTTCGCCGCGGGCGCGGGCAACGAGCGAGAGATGTCCCTGATGCAAGGCTCCCATAGTCGGCACGAAGCCGACCGAGCGTCCCGCCTCGTGCTGCCGGGCACTCCACCGGCGCAGCTCATCGGCTTTACGTATAACTTTCATATTGGCTCTTTTATCGTATTTGCGGATGCAAAGTTACAAATTTTTCAGTAATTATTTCATCTGAGGGTAGGGTCAGTTGGAGGAGTCGATGTCGCTCAGAAGGGTGGCAACGGCAGCGCGGAGCTGGTCGTCGATGCCGGCGGCAAGTCGCTCGGGGCTATTGGCAACGCGCACGTCCGGCTCCAGTTGGGTGTTCTCGAGGTAGCTGCCGTCGGGAAGTTCATAGCCGATTACCGGTATGCCGAAATACATGGTATTATCCTGAAGGTCAACCCAGTTGACGGAGGTCATGGTTCCCGGCACGGGCATGCCGACGAGCTTCCCAAGTCCACGGTGCTTATAGACCCAGGGGGTGCCGTGGGCATTGGAGTAGTTGGCTTCGCAGATGAGCATGATCGAGGGTTTGTTCCAGCGGCGCGAGGGCATGGTCGCGGTTTTCTCGCCGCGCACTTTCTGGGTCAGATACTGCTCGCCGGAGAAGAGCACCTCGATGTCCTCGTGCATGCGACCGCCGCCGTTCCAACGGGTGTCGATGACGATACCCTCGCGGTCGTTATATTTTCCAAGCACGTCGGCATACATGGTGCGGAACGACGGGTCGGCCATCGACTGGATATGAACGTAGCCGAGACGACCGTTACTAAGCGAGTCAACGGCGGCGGCGTTGCGCTTGACCCAGCGGTCATAGAGCAGCGAGTTCATTGCCGAGGCGCTGACGGGCTTGACAACCTGCTCGCGATCGTTGTTGACGCGAACCAACACAGGTTTGCCCACCAAGCCGTTGAGCAGGGCAGAGAAGTCGGTGTCGCGGTCAATCCTTACGCCGTTGATGTCGGTGATGATATCGCCCGGGGCAACGATTGCGTCGGCACGGTCAAAGGGTCCGTTCTCAACTACTTCGGCAACCTTCCAGCCGTCGCCGCCATAGGTGAGATCATAGATGAGACCGAGATTTGCGGTCGATTCCTCGGCGCCGCGGTTCGCGCGATAGCCGCTGCCGGTATGACTGACATTGAGTTCGCCGAGAATTTCGGAGAGCATCTCCGAGAAAGAGGCATTATTGTTTATATGGGGAAGGAACTTGCGGTAATGGTCAACGAGGTCATCCCATTTGACGCCATGCATCATCGGGGTATAGAAGCGCTCGCCCTCTTCGGTGCGCACATATTCGAGCATGTAGTCCCGTTCAGCCGCACGGTCGATTTTCTGATGCCCGGAATATGATATATTCTTGATTTTTTCGCCGGCGAAAGGCATTTTCTTCATCTGCGAGGGCGAGAGAATAAACAGCTCCTTGCCAACGACCTGCAGGTCGGCGCTGCCGCCTCCGAGCTTGCTGACAAGAGAGATGTCGCCCTTGCGAAGATCGCGCTTCCAGAGGTCATATCCCTTTTCGACCTTGCTGAGGTAATAGAGAGTGTTGCCGTCGGGGCTCACGGTCGCGTCGGCAAGTGTTGAGCTATAGGGCGTCAAGCGGCGGATGCGGTCTTGCAGGCCCGTGCGCTCAACAACCGTCACGGAGTCTTTCTTCTCATCCTTTTTCTTGAAGAGGTCAAGTTCCTCCTCGCTGAGCATGGCGCGGTCGCGTGCGGCGCGGTTGAGGTAGGCGGTCATGACGTCATATTGCGTACCCCATGAGGCCTGGTTGCGCATACCGTAACGTTCCGTGAGCCAAATAACGGCCTGACCGTCAGGGGTGAAGCGGGGCATCTCCTCGAAATAGCCTGTTTCGGTAATGTAGCTGATTTCAGGGGTATTGCCATCGGCATTGACCAGAGCAATATCGTAATAGGGCGAATGATAATGGGGAATGCAGGTAAACACGATCCACTTGCTATCTGGACTCCATGAGAACTGCATCTGGCCGTCGCGCTCGGGATTGAGTTCGCCGCCGGCGAGTTTGGTAACCTTCTTTGATGTGAGGTCCATAACCATCAGTTCGTTGCGGTTCTGCACGAAGGCGAGTTTGGCGCCGTCGGGGCTCGTCTTCGCACGGCTGCGCTCCATGCCTTTCTTGGCGGGAAGCACGCGCTCGGTCTTGAGTGTCGTCGAGTGGACCATGTCGGGGTCTTCCTTGCGTGTCATCTCAACTTTATAGATGTCATTGCGTCCGTCACGGTCGCTGACAAAGTAGAGGGTGCGGCCGCCGTCGCTCCACGAAGGCGAACTCTCGCCCTGCGGGGTCTCGGTTATCTGGCGTGTGGTGTTATATTCAACGGAGGTGACGAAGATATCGCCGCGGTGGGTAAAGGCAATCTGCTTGCCGTCGGGCGAGACAACGGCATCGCGGGCGCCGGAGCTGAAGCTGACGAATGAGGGGGCCTGATAGTCGGCATCGGCAATCTCAACGGCAACCTTTGCGGGCTTCCTGCCGGGGACGAGGGTATATATTTCACCGTCGTAGCCGAAAGCGAGGGTTCCGTCAGCTCCCTGCGAAAGGAAGCGCACGGGGTGCTCTTTGAAGTCGGTCAGCCGCGTCGGGACGGCGCCGGGGTTCGAGAGGTCGAGAGAGTAGACGTTGGCTGTGCCGCCGTCGCGCTCCGAGATGAAGAATAGCGATGAACCTCCGGCAACGGGCCATAGGTCTTCGCCCGGATGCTCTACCACCGGGGTATGAGCACCGCTCTTGAGGTCATATTTCCATATATCGCGGGTAACGGAGCTTGTGTGATGCTTGCGCCAGGTGTTTTCCAGTCCTTTTACATCCTGATAAACAAAGTAACTGCCGTCGGGCGCGAAACTGATGTTGACCGCAGGGGTTGCAAGCACCTGCTTGACTGCGCCGCCGGCGGCGGGCACGGTGTATAGCTCCGTCAGCCGTCCCGACGGGAACGCCGCACTGGCTGCGGGGTCCTGGATTGCCGCTGAGAAGTAGATGCGTGAGCCGTCGGGGCTGAATGCCTCGGGGCGCTCGGCAGTACTGTAGGAGGTGAGGCGGCGAAGACCTGAGCCGTCGGCGTTGACCGTAAAGATGTCGGCCGAACCGTGGTGAGTGCTCGCGAATGCCAGAGTTCTGCCGTCAGGGTTCCATATGGGCGAAGTTTCAATATCATCGGGCGTCGCGGTCAGCCGCGTGGCCCGGCCTCCCGATGCGGCAACGGTATAAACGTCGCCCTTGTAGGTGAAGGCAATGCGGTCGCCCGCAGGGGAGATTTTTATATCGCGGAGCCAGAGCGGAGTTGCCGCCGAGGCGTAGCCGGCAAGAGCCAGCAACACGGAAAAAGTCAACGTTTTCATTACTATTTTTCGTCGGTGATTATTGGCTTATGTAGGGGAATGGTGTAGATGAGCGAGAGGGAGAGTCCGAGCTCGGAGTTGCGTAGCCCCATGCCCGGCACATTCCAGGGGGCGCCGAAGGTTTCGGCCGAGTGATGTACAACGCGCTGATACTTGAAGTTCCATCCGATTGCCAGCGGACCCCATATGTTCACGTGGATACCCGCGCCAATCTGAATGAAACCGTTCGTGGTTGTTTGCGTGGGGAATTCGGGGGTTGTCGTTGTGTCCCAGTAGCCGTTGTTGACCGTCACGTCGGTGAGCGAGTACCGGAAGCGAGAAATTCCGTAACGCAGCAGCAGGTAGACCTGATAGCGCGAATCGCTGTTGTAGAAGAAGTTATAATCCATACCTACCTTGAAGTAGGGGGCTATGGGCGATTTGTAGGTATAGTTCATCGCTTCCGGACGCGAATTGGCGTTGCTCAGACCGGTCTCGACCACTGCAAAGAAGCGGTTATGGAAACTCAGCCGGGCCCAAAGGCCGAATAGACCCTGTTTCTGTCCGAACGCGCGGTTCAACGCCGGCCAGATATCGACGCCGATATTGACGGCATCGAGCAGCGGATAAATATTGCCGATGGCTTTAGGCTGGGCCATGGCCATGGAGTCGACCCATTCGTTTCCCGAGAGGGTGTCGAGCAGGAATGTGTTCCCGAGATCGTCGGTGGTTTCGATGACCGATTCGGGTCGCTCCTGCTTTTTATCTTTTTCTTTCGGCTCTTTCGATTTCTTGACCTTCACGGGTGCGACGGGGCGCGAAGTCACGGGGGTGACGGGAGTAACCGTGCGCCCCTGACCGAGAGCGGCGACAAGACAGAGCGCCGCGACGATTATTGCAAGCAGCCGCCTCATTCTTCGGATTCTTCAGGGTCAGGAATATGAAGGAAAATCATCAGGCGCTCGCGCTCGATGTTGGTGATGAGCGGGTCGGTCACGAGCACCGAATCGATGAAGTTGCGCGTGTAGACAACGTCGTGAATCAAGTAGCGCCACATTGCACCGCAATCCTCGCCGTCATAGTAGGGATATGACTCATAGTTGATTGTCAGTGTATCCTTGACCGTGCCGCCGTCGAAGACGAATGCGGTTGAGGTCAGCGAGCCGCGCAGGGGCAGGTAGACTTGCGAGGAGTTGCGGACCGTGTCGAGCAGCGAGGAGTCGTTGGGTGCGCCGATACCGTAGACCGGCATGCGGCTGACCGAGACTTTCTGCTCGGTCGCCAGGTCATAGAATCCGGCAAGGGGAATGGAATTGCGGTTATTGATACACCCCTCGCCCGAACATGCGACAATGAGTATCAATCCCGCCGCCGCGGCAACAATCCAGGGCAATCTCCTCATATGGTCGCGGAGATTTCGTAATCGTTACGCCGGGGGCTGTTGCGGGCCACGAGCTCGCCGACAAACCCTGCGAGAAAGAACTGGCTGCCGAGAATCATCAGCGTAAGCGCCAGGAAGAAGTAGGGAGAGTCGGTAACGAGGATATAGTGGCCGCCGGTATAGACACGCCATAGCTTCATGATGCCGACCGCTGCAGCCGCGAAGAAGCCGAGCACGAACATCAACGACCCCCAGAGTCCGAAGAAGTGCATCGGCTTCACGCCGAATTTCGACGTGAACCAGAGGGTCATCAAATCGAGATAGCCGTTGACAAAGCGGTCAAGCCCGAACTTCGTGGTTCCATACTTGCGGGCCTGATGATGCACGACCTTCTCGCCGATTTTCTTGAATCCGGCGTTCTTGGCCAGATAGGGAATGTAGCGGTGCATCTCGCCGTAGACTTCAATGTGCTTGACGACGTTGAGGCGATACGCCTTCAGTCCGCAGTTAAAGTCATGGAGGTTCCTGATGCCGCTTACCTTCCGCGCCGTCGCGTTGAAGAGTTTGGTCGGAATGGTCTTGCTCAGAGGGTCATAGCGTTTCCGCTTCCACCCGCTGACGAGGTCATAGCCCTCTTGCGTAATCATACGGTAGAGTTCCGGAATCTCGTCCGGCGAGTCCTGAAGGTCGGCGTCCATGGTAATCACCACGCTGCCGCGTGCGGCCTTGAAGCCCTCATAAAGCGCCGGGCTCTTGCCGTAGTTACGTCTGAAGCAGATTCCGTGCACCGCGGGATTGGCGGCGGCAATCTGACCGATTACTTGCCAGGAGCCGTCGGTCGAGCCGTCGTTGACGAAAATAAGTTCGTAGCTGAAACCGTTCGCGGTCATGACCCGACCGATCCACTCGGCAAGCTCCGGCAACGATTCCTCCTCGTTAAAAAGGGGAACCACGACGGAAATATCTAACTCCTTATCGTTATTCTTTTCCATAATTGATTGCAAAAGTAAGCATTTTTTACGGATTGACACTCTTTTGCCTTCTATTTTTTATAAGGTAGGTTCACGCGCGTTCCTCTTTTTTCATTTTCCATTCTTCATTTTTCATTTTTCATTTTTCACTTTTCATTTTTCATTTTTCATTTTTCATTTTTCATTTTTCATTTTTAACTTCCCACTTATTTTCGTAACTTTGCACGTCATAAACCAACGCAAATTCTATGAGTGATTTTAAGGCTTGCTTTATCGGCCTCGGATATATCGGCCTCCCAACGGCCATCATTGCCGCAGAACGCGGCGGAGTTGAAGTTGTCGGCGTAGACATCAATCCCTCTATCGTTGAAGCCACCAATGCCGGACGGCTGCACTTCATCGAACCCGGAATGGAAGACATGCTTCGCCGGGTTGTTGCCAACGGCTCGCTGCGTGCCGCGACGGAACCCGAAAATGCCGACGCATACTTCATCGTAGTCCCCACCCCTTTCAAAGGCGACCACCTGCCCGACATTTCATATGTTGAGGCGGCGACCCGCAGCGTTATTCCCCACCTGCGCCCCGGCAACCTCTTCATCATCGAATCGACCTCGCCGATGGGCACGACCGAGCAGATGGCCGAACTGATTTTCAGAGAACGCCCCGAACTCAAAGGCAGGATCTACATTGCCTACTGCCCCGAGCGGGTGCTCCCTGGCAATGTTGTACATGAGCTGGTCAACAACGACCGCGTAATCGGCGGCATCGACGCCGAATCGACCGAGCGTGCCGTCAATTTTTACAGTCGCTTCGTCACCGGCCGACTCCACCGCACCAATGCCCGCACGGCCGAGATGTGCAAGCTGACCGAAAACTCCAGCCGCGACGTTCAGATTGCCTTTGCCAACGAACTGTCAATGATTTGCGACAAGGCCGGGATCAACGTCTGGGAACTAATCTCGCTCGCCAACAAACATCCGCGCGTCAACATTCTGCGCCCGGGCTGCGGAGTCGGCGGCCACTGCATTGCCGTTGACCCATATTTCATCACCGCCGCCTACCCCAATACGGCGCGCATCATCGCAACAGCCCGCGAAATCAACAACCACAAGAGCGACTGGAGCGAGGAGAAAATCAAGAATGCTATTCTCCGCTTCCGCGTTGACCACGGGCGACTGCCACGCGTGGCGCTCATGGGTTTGGCGTTCAAACCCGATATTGACGACCTGCGCGAATCGCCGGCAAAAAAAATCGTCCTCAACGTCATGCGCGAGTGCGGCTCAGACGCTGAATTTTCAGTTGTCGAACCCAACATCGATCAAGTCCCCGGAGTTGAACTCTCGGAAACGCGCAAAGCATGGGAGGAGGCCGACATCGTTGTGTTCCTGATAGCCCACTCCCCGTTCAAGTCACTGCCCGTCAACGACACCAAAATTGAACTCGACTTCTGTGGAGTGCGCGAATGAACACGTTCACTATCCGCGACATACGCGCCCACGCATTCGCGTCGGCCGATGACCTGATTGACTTTGCCGACCGACGCAAGGGGATCCTCGTGGCCCTCAACGCCGAAAAGTGCATGTACGCCAAGCCCGACCTTATTGAGGTTATCAACACCAACATCGGCTACTGCGACGGCGCCGGCCCGGTGAAAGTCGCCCGCCGCAAAGGCTTCAAGAAAGCGCAACGCACCCCGGGCTGCGAGTTGTGGCTTCAGATTATCGAGCGCTTCCACTCGGAACGCACTTTCTACTTCGTCGGCTCGCGTACCGAAGTGGTAAACGAAGTCGTCGACAAGCTGCACCGGCAATATCCCGACATCCGCATTGTCGGCCACCGAAACGGCTTTTTCGGCGAGGGCGATGAAGAGCGCCTGGCCGCCGATTTAGAGCGCACACACCCCGACATCGTATTCGTTGCCATGGGTTCGCCGCGCCAGGAGCTGCTGATGCAGCGCCTGCAGCAGCGCCACGTTGCCCTATATCAGGGTCTCGGCGGCAGCTTCGACCTCTATGTCGGCAACTTCAAGCGCGCCCCCGAACTTCTGCAGGCACTTGGCTGCGAATGGATCTGGCGGTTCATCGTCCAGCCCTCACGCGTCAAGCGCCTCGGCCCCTATCTGCGCTTCGCCGCCGCACTCTATCTCAACCGTCTATGAAGCGACTCGCCTCGGCAATCCTCGTGCTGATCTGTCTGTGGCCGGCGCGCGGAGCCGAGCCCAACGACTCCACAGGCTCCGACCGGACTCTCCGCGAGGTCGTCGTCACCGGTCAGTCCGCAGCCCGACGAGTTGCCAACGCCCGCATCGGAGTTGAACACCTCGACCTGGAGAAGCTCGCACGGATGCCCGTGATTTTCGGAGAACGCGACCTCATCAAGTCACTGATCCTTCTTCCGGGCGTCAGAGCCGAGAGCGACGCATCCGGCGGATTTGAAGTGCGCGGCGGCACTGCCTGGCAAAACCTCATACAACTCGACGGAATCACGCTCTACAATCCCGCCCACACCGGCGGCATATTTTCTACCTTCAACGATGACGCCCTGGCCCACGCCACGCTCTATAAGGGCCCCATCCCCGCACAATACGGCAGCGCCGTCGCCTCGGCCCTCGACATCGGCCTCAAAGACGGAGAGCCCGACCGCTTCCATGCGTCGGGAACCGTCGGCATCCTCGCGGCAAAAGTCTATGCCTCAGGCCCCATTGTCAAAGACAAACTGACCTTCGCCGCATCTGCACGCCGCAGCTATATAGACCTCTTTCTCATCCTCATTCCGCAATATCGCAGCACGGTCATGCATTTCTATGACCTGACGGCCAAACTGCAGTTCTCTCCAGGCCGGGGCCGCACGCTTGACGCCTCGTTCTTTTTCGGTCGCGACAACATGGCCGTCAAGGAGGTCATGGGAATGCAGTGGGGAAACCTCGGCGCCTCTTTGAACTGGAATGCGAGCAGCGGAAGCACCTGGCGCTTTCACACAACCGCCGCGCTGACTCGATACACCTCGGACATGGAAATGAGTCTCAGCTCTTCAGAGTCATCGATGCGCGAGTTTATCTATAGCTACTCGCTGAACGAGAAAATAACCGCACGCCTCGCCGAAAATCACTATCTGGAGTTCGGCGTACGCTCGGAACTGCTCAGGGTGATGTCCGGCGAAATGACATATCAGACAATGACCGAACGCGAGGTCCGATCCGGATGGCAAAATGCCCTGTGGGCGGAATATTCGGGACAATTCGGCCCTGTATTCTCGGTTATCGGCGGCGTCAGGCTCTCGCTCTTCTCGACGCTGACCGCCCCTCGATTTCATGAGTTCACGAGCCTTTCGGGTTCACAGGCGCAATTCCGTCCGCGGAGCTACTTCGACGCCGAGCCGCGCCTGAGCCTGCGTTTCGCAATCAACTCAAGACATTCAATCAAAGCGGGAATGTTCACTGCAACGCAGAATATCCACGCAATCCGCGCGAGTTCAACGAGTTTCCCCTTTGACCGCTTTGCCCTGAGTTCCGACGTTGTGCGTCCGGAACGCTCGCTCCAGTATTCGATAGGCTATAACGGCATGAACCCCTCGGGAGCATGGGATTGGCAGGCCGAGGTCTACTATAAAGACATGCACAACGTCTATGACTTACGCGACGGCGCATCGATGTTTTCCGAAATCGCCCTCGAAGAGCTGATTCTCGGCGGCCGCGGGCGCAGCTACGGTCTGGAACTGATGGTGCGCAAAAACTTCGGGAGGCTGAGCGGCTGGGCATCCTACACGCTGAGCCGCGCGCAAACGCGCATTCCGGGAATCAACGGCGGTCGTTGGTATAACGCCTCGAACGAGCGGAATCATGACTTTACCATAGTAGCGATTTTCAACCTGACGCCAACATGGAGCCTCTCGGCGCAATGGCTTTACTCCTCCGGGCGTCCGCTGACGGCACCCGATGTCAAATATCAGATTGACGGAGCAACCTGCTACTACTATTCCGAGCGCAACGCCTACAAAACGCCCCCGACACATCGGCTCGACATCTCGGCAACCTACACCCACACGGGGCGCAAGCTGACCTACCAATGGGCCTTCGGACTCTATAACGCCTACAACCGCATGAATCCTTTCGCGGTTTACTTTGAAGACGCTCCCGAGCGCCCGTCGGGCACCCGCGCCGTGCAACAGGCGCTCTACGGCATTCTCCCCTCGGTTTCCTACACCCTGAAATTCTAATGAAGAACTATTCCGCACTTTTGCCCGCCATACTGGCGCTGACAGCCTGCACCAAAGACCTCGACCTGGACTACCACGAAATCGAACCGATTCCTGTAATCGAGGCGAACCTCACCGATAAGGGGCTGAACGTGCGAATGACCCTGACCTCTCCGATGAACGAGCCGATGGACTCCATTCCGCTCTCGGACTATACGGTCACACTCTCCGACCCCGATGTCGAAGTCGGGCGCAACTACCGCCTCGAGATCGAGCGCGGAGGGCGGCGCTACATTTCGGAATGCACGATGCAAGCACCGGCCGAGATTGCCGACGTCAGTTTCGAGTGGATACGCATGCCCTACGACCATGTTGCCGTCATGCGCGTATTGCTGGTCGATGACCCGACGGTCAAGGGCGAAGCCTGGTGGGTGAGGGTACGGCGCAACGGCAAAATCTATAAATGGCTGCTCAACGACGACAAGTTTGCCGTTGACGGAACCGTTGAAATCACGGCGATGACCGCGCGCCGCAACCCGACCGACCCCGACGACGAAGATAACCTCAACAAGGGCGACATCCTGCTGATTTCGGCCACGCGCATCCCGCCCCACATCTACACATACCTCAGCAATCTCTCGGCACACACCATCGGAGGCCCCACAACATTCACCGCTCCGGGCAGCGACTTCTGTCTCGGCTACTTCCTCGCCTCAACCCCCGCGACCCGCACTCTCATCTACGACCCGGACTCTTTTTGAAGATGCGGTCAAAGTCGTGTTTGAAAACGAGGCCGATGCCCTGAGTTGTCAGGGCTGTCTTGACGTAGAGGTTGCGGTCGTTGAAATGATTGTAGGCCTTCAGACGCCAGTTCCCGCGGCGTGTAAGCAGGTATTCGACATCGAAATCTCCGATGAACTGATTGTTGTTCAGCGTCTTGTCGCGATAACCGAAGTTACCGTTAAGAAGCAGGCGGTTATTGAGCAACGTGCTGCTCAGGGCAACGTCGAACTCAACGTCTGAGAAATCGCCCGACTCGGTGCGCACCGACGGGGCTACGGAAATCTTGTCAGACAGTTGTCCGAGAATATTGCTCAACTGCGACGACAGAGTGCCCGAGGCCACCGACATCAAGTCGTTGCCCTTGGTCGCGGCCATATATTCAGGCGTGTAGAAACGGTTCAGGGCCAGGAGGTAGATAATCTGACGGTTCATCATCTCGTCGGTCGACACGATTGACTTTACCTTGCGCTTGACGTCGGATGTCAGTGTCGGAAAGTCGAGATCGAAAGATATCTGAGGGTCTTGCATAGGGCCGTCGACGTTGAGCACGGCATAGACGGGCACGTTCGTGCGCTGCACCTCTTTGTCGTTCAGAAACGACTCGTCGAGGTCGCTGAGATTGGCATTGACCTGATAAACGGCCGAAATTGCGAGCCGGGCGTCCATAGGGTCACCGTGAAAGGCAATCTCCGAGCCCTCGCGGATTGAGAATGTCTTCAGAATGATGTCCTGGAGCGAGAAGTTATATTCACCCTTTTCGATACGGTAATCACCATAAAGGCGCATCTCGTCGTTGGCAGAGCCGTAGAGCAAACCGACGTGGCCTGTACCGGTGCCTGTAATCTTGTCGCCGGCATTCGGGTCCATGATGAGGTTCATGCGCGCCTCGGGAGTGACGTCGACCTGAAAGTCGAAGTTGAAGTTAGAGCTTTCGGCGAGCTCGGCCGCTTTGGCAACGCGGGCGCGCATCTGCTTGTCGAGTTCGGGCGAGCCCGGAAGCGCGGCAATAGTGGCGCCCGCGGATGCCGGCGTCGCGTCGCGGAAGGTCAGGAACGTATATTCTGCAGCGCTCTCGGCGTTGGTCAGCGCGAAGGTGAAGTCGCTGCCTGCGGCGGTCGACGCCGCGGCACGGATATTGACTATACCGGGAACTCCCGAGATTTCAGCCGAGCCGTTGGCACGCACCGTGCCATACCATCGGTCGTTTTCGGGTGTCGGGCGCGTGTCGAGCACGAGCATACGGTCAAGCTCCGATATGTTGAATTGGAAACGAGCGTCTTTGAAGCACTCATGCGTCAGGCGCCCGTTAAGCACGCCGGTGCACCCCGTCTTGTCGCGGATAATAATATTGCTGAGGTCAATGATGCCCGGGCGGATATGCACCGAATCCGTGGCGTAATATGTAACGTCGGTGAACCCGACGGTAAGTGCGAAATTCTCTGCCATAACGTCACCCTCGAGGTTAACATTCTTAAAGTCGCCGAAAAGATGCAGGTGACCGGATGCCGTGCCGCCGATTGCCGAAGCCCAGTTATACATGAACGTATGTAGGAACGCAGCCGGGGTGCGGTTGGCGCCAAAGCGGAAATCGAGGCGTTGGTCAACGATGTAGATTTCGCCGTCGACCGTGGTTGAGCCGTTGGTCGGCGGATTGTCAACGTCGGCGTGTAGCTCGATTCCGCGGGTGTCATTGTTCCAGCGCGAACTGATGTTGGCGTTGCCCATCACGCATCCGCCATATTTCATCCCTTTGACATAGAGATTTTCGGTCTGCAGAATAGGCTCGGGGCTGAGCAGCGCCGAGGCCGTCACGACCCCGGTAGCGTCACCGCCGAACTGAAGGATTTCGGAAAGCTGAAGAGTCTGGAAAATATAGTCAACGTTGATATTGTCGAGGGTCACCACGAGGCGGTCTTCAGGGAATTTCGACGCCACGCCGCCGATTGTAAGCTCCTGGCCCGGACGCACGAGGCTGAACCCGTGGACTATCGCCGAGCCGTTGCGCAGGCCTACGTATGCCGGCTCGATGCTCCAGTCAACGTTGCCGAGCGTGAGAGTGCCGGGGAGTACGCCGGCATCGAGACCGTCGTAGAGCGGTTTGAGGCGCAATTTGAATTCGCCGCCATAGCGGTTGGAGGCATTATTGTCGAAGCTGACGCTCAGGTTGCCGACGCCGTCGGCGAGGTCGCCGGAGAGCTTGACATCCATATCGCCGAACTTGCTCGGCATCGTTACTCCGGCAATGAGCCACGACTGACGTCCGAGGCATCCGCTGAGAGCAACGTGCGAAATCAGCGAGTTCCCCTTGCTCAGATAGGGCGCGGTAATGCTGAATGTTGCCTGCGAGGGGCCGACCGCAGCCACGATTCCGGCGGGATAGAGCAGGCGGGCGGGAAGATTCAGGAAACTGAACAGAGGGGCCTCGTCGCTGACCGTGGCCCTAAGGGTGAAGTCATTGACATGAACCGAATCGACGGCCACGGGCGAGAAATATTGAGGCAGCGCATCGGCCATGAGATTGCGCACGGTCGGCACTAACGAGCGCAGGTTTATTTGTCCGCTGATGTCGGCATTGACGAGATCTGACTGCAGGCGTATGCGCTGCGAGGTCTCGGATGTGAAGTCAGAGGTCAGCACAATCGGAGCCTCGCGGAGACCTTCGCCGTCAACGTCGAGCAGGCGCAAGTTGTTGACCGTCAATTCGCCGGTTAGTCTCAAAGGCTCGTCGCCGCTGAATGCTCCCTTTATCTGACCCGAGAGAACGTGGCCCCGGAACCTGGGGAGCATTCCCATGTCGGCAACCGCCATGACCGCGATGTCTCCGTCGACCGTCGCCGAATATGCCCCCGGAGTCATGTCTGCGGTCATTATCAGCTCGGCGCGGAGCAGTGAGTCGTCGATCTCGACCGTCGCGGCATAGTTGCGCCCGAGAAAGTCGGCCTGCAGGTCTATCGAGCGGTAATCATGCTCGCGCCAGCGCACATGGTCAACGCTCAGGGCCGCATGACCTCGCTCCGGGCTGAGGTCAAAGGTGGCGCCCAGCGATGTCGGCCCCAGCTCCTTGCCGGGCAGAAGCAGTCCGAGGTCAACGTCGTTGGCCTCGATAACGCCGCTGAGCCTGCGGTCGGCAAGACGGGCATCGATGTCGATGACGCCGGCGTCTGTCGACAGCAGGCCGCCGAGACTGAGGTTCAGGGGTCGCGACCAGGAGGCAGAACCGGTGAATGAGATGTTGCCGAGGCCTTCGAGCAGGTTGCCGACGTTGCTCCTGAGCGGTTTGAAGAGGTCTATCGTGCGGGCAAGGTCCCGGCCGTCGACCCTGAGGTCAAGGTCATTGACTTCGGCTCCGTGCTGCGAGGCTCCGCCGCGGGTCGCGGCATAAAGTGCACGCGAAGGGGTCGAAAGGTTGAAGCTGCGCACAATCAGCGAATCGCGCATCAGCTCGACGCGGGTTGTCAGATTCAACGGGGTCGGCGCCGAGGCGAGTCCGGGGTGGAACGGCGCGAGGTCGGCGGGGAATACCGCAGAGCCGCGCAGGAGTTCAATGACGGCAATGTCGCGACCGCGCAGATTGACCTCCATGTCGGCAAAAGAGAGCACCGTACTGTTCAATTTGACACTCAGCCCGGTGATTTCCAACACACTATCGCGCAAACTGATGCCGGCAGCAAGGTTACGCAGATAGAGTCCCGAGGCCTCGCGGGCGGTCAGACGCTTGAGGCTGACGCGGATGTCATTATTGCTGATTTTCGGGGCCGTAAGGTCGGCGTTTATCGCCGTCAAGGCAATATGGTCGGAATCGAAGCCTGACTCGCGGGGAAGCGCCGACAGAACGTCGTAGGTCGCCGCACCGTGGCGTATAACGAGGGTATGCACCGCGAGATTGAAGCGCGAAGGGGGATTGGAGCCGTCGCCTTTCAGTCGGTCAAAAATCGGCGCTACGTTGAGCGGGGCGCCGGCAGAGTCGCGGCTCAGGCTGATGTCGGGACTCATGAGCTCCACGTCGGTGATAACGATGCGGCCGCGCAGCAGATTGCGACCGCTGATTCCGGCATTCAGCGCTTCGGCGCTCAGAACCGTGTCACTGCGCTCAACGATGGATATGTCGTTGAGTTGAAGGCGGGTAAAGGGAAGAATTTCCAACCGCCCGATATTGACGTCGGCCCCGAGCAGCGCGGAGAGTTCCGCCTGAGCCATCTGCCTGATTTTTTGATGTACCGGTTCAAATCCGAGCACGAGGTATAAAAATATCGGTATCCCCACTGCGAGAAACAGTAGGGATACGAGCAATGTGCGGATTATGCGGTAAAGTTGTTTCACCGTTGAGGTTTAAAGCCCTCGGCCATGGCAGGCCTTATATTTCTTGCCGCTGCCGCAGGGGCATGGATCGTTGCGACCGATGCGGGGAGCAGCCTTGACAGGTTGGGGAGCCTGACGCTGGCCCTGCTGGGCGCTTGCGGCGGCACGCTGGGCATCGGCGCCCTCATAACTTTCTGCCTTGTTGGCATGATAGCGCGAATAGTCTGTCTTTTGGGCTGTTGCGCGCTGAACCTCGGGGCGGCGGGGCTGCTCAGCTGCAGCATCGGCCTGCTGCGTCGGCGGAGCCTGACGAACGTAGATTTGTCCGCGCATCAGGGCGATAGTTGCCTTGTCGTTGAGGTTCTTGAGCATACTTTCAAAGAGGTGGAACGACTCGACCTTATATATTACCAGGGGGTCTTTCTGCTCGTAGGTTGCGTTCTGAACGCTCTGGCGCAGTTCGTCGAGCTCGCGGAGGTGTTCCTTCCAAAGTTCGTCGATGCTTGCGAGCATCAGAAGTTTGTGCCACTCGGTCACGATGTTGCGGCAATCGGCATTGTAGCTTTCTTCAACGTTGACAACGAGGCGGAAAAGACGCTTGCCGTCGGTGATGGGCACCTGAATGATGCTCTTGTATCTCTGGTTCTCATAGAGGTCTTTGATAACGGGGCGGGCAACTTCGACAATGCGCTCGCTCTTGCGCGCGAGGGTCTGCATAGCGGCCTCATAGAGCTTCTGAACGGCATCTTCCTTCGAGAGTCTGCGGTATTCATCTTCGGTGAAGGGGGTCTCGATGGTCATGAGCTTCATCAGTTCCATGTTGAGGTCTTCATATTCGCCTGCCTGAGTCGGAACGTGGGTTTCAACGAGGTTTTCAACAACGTCATACAGCATGTTGGAAATGTCGATTCCGATTCGTTCGCCTTTGAGCGCGTGCTGACGGCGGGAGTATATGTAGGTGCGCTGCTTGTTCATGACGTCGTCATATTCAAGCAGGTGTTTACGGATACCGAAGTTGTTCTCTTCGACGCGCTTCTGGGCCTTTTCGATTGACTTGTTGACCATAGGACTCTCGAGCATCTCGTCTTCCTGGAAGCCGAGGCGGTCAAGGGCTTTCATAACGTTGTCGCCGGCGAACATACGCATCAGGTTGTCTTCGAAGCTGACAAAGAAAACCGACGTTCCGGGGTCGCCCTGACGACCGGCGCGGCCGCGGAGCTGGCGGTCAACGCGACGGCTTTCGTGGCGCTCGGTGCCGATGATTGCGAGCCCCCCGGCATTTTTGACTTCGTCCGGGAGCTTGATGTCGGTTCCTCGACCGGCCATGTTGGTCGCAATGGTGACCGTACCCTTTCGTCCGGCCTGGGCAACGATGTCGGCCTCTTTCTGGTGGAGCTTGGCGTTGAGGACGTTATGAGGTATATGGCGCATCGAGAGCTGACGGCTGAGGTTCTCGGAGATGTCAACCGACGTCGTGCCGACCAGTACGGGGCGGCCCTGGGCAACGAGATCTTCAATCTCTTTGATGACGGCGGCGTACTTGGCCTTTTTGGTGCGGTATACGCGGTCGTTCATGTCCAGACGCGCAATGGGGCGGTTGGTCGGAATGGTGACCACGTCGAGCTTATAGATATCCCAGAACTCGCCGGCTTCGGTTTCGGCCGTACCGGTCATGCCCGCGAGCTTGTGATACATACGGAAGTAGTTCTGCAGGGTGATGGTCGCGAAAGTCTGCGTCGCGGCCTCGACCTTCACGCCCTCCTTAGCCTCGATGGCCTGGTGTAGACCGTCGGAGTAGCGGCGACCCTCCATGATACGACCCGTCTGCTCGTCGACAATCTTTATTTTGTTGTCGTCGATAACATACTCCTCATCTTTGTTGAAGAGGGTGTACGCTTTCAGAAGCTGGTTGACGGTGTGGACGCGTTCGGCCTTGACGGCGTATTCCTGAAGCAGGCGGTCTTTCTCCTCGGTGCGCTTGGCCAGGTCGTCGATGTTTTCGAGGGCGCTGAGCTGCGTTGCGATATCGGGGAGAATGAAGAACGTCGGGTCGGAGATGTTGCCGGTCAAGACGTCGTAGCCCTTGTCAGTGAGGTCAACCGAGCGCTGCTTCTCATCCACCTTAAAATATAAGGGTTCAACCGCTTTTGGCATCTCGCTGGCGTTATCCTGAAGGTAGTAGCCCTCGGTTTTGAGCAGCAGGGTCTTCATGCCCTCCTGGCTGAGGAGCTTGATCAGCGGCTGATATTTCGGCCCGGCGAGGTAAGCGCGGTAGAGCGCGAGGGCGCCCTCTTTCTGTACGTCTTTGTTGTCGGAGGCGAGCTTCTCCTTAGCCTCGCTGATGAGCTTGATCTGGAGTTTGCGCTGGGCCTCGACAACGGCCTGTACGTTGTGTTTGTACTCGTTGAAATACTGGTCATCGCCTTTGGGCACGGGGCCGGAGATAATCAGCGGCGTGCGGGCATCGTCGATGAGTACTGAGTCGACCTCGTCGACAATGGCATAGTAGTGTTTGCGCTGAACCATGTCGTCGAGGCTCATGGCCATGTTATCGCGCAGATAGTCGAAACCGAACTCGTTGTTGGTGCCGAAAGTGATGTCGCAGTTGTAGGCGGCGCGGCGCTCGGGGGTGTTGGGCTGGTGCTTGTCGATGCAATCGACCGTGGAGCCGTGGAACATGTAAAGCGGACCCATCCATTCGCTGTCGCGCTTGGATAGGTAGTCATTTACAGTAACCACATGGACGCCGCGGCCGCTGAGCGAGCGGAGGAACACGGGGAGTGTGGCCACGAGGGTCTTGCCCTCGCCGGTTGCCATTTCGGCGATTTTGCCCTGGTGGAGAACGATGCCGCCAATTAGCTGCACGTCGTAGTGGACCATATCCCAGGTGATTTCGTTGCCGCCGGCCTGCCAGTGGTTCTTATAGATTGCATGGCCGTCGTCGGTGATGCTGACGAAGTCGCGGCCCTGGGCGGCAAGGTCGCGATCGAGTTGGGTGGCGGTCACCTCGACGTCGCCTTTGGCGAAGCGTGCGGCGGTTTCGCGCAGGGTTGCGAATACCAGAGGCAGGTGTTCATTGAGCTTGTCTTCAATGGCGTCGAGGCTCTCTTTTTCGTGTTTGTCGATTTCGTCCCAAAGGGGTTGGCGCTCGTCGAAGGGGAGCGCTTCGAGCTTTGTGCGCAGCTCTTTGATTGCGTTTTCGTGGGGTTCAACAACCGACCGGATGTCGGCGCGCACGCCGTTGATTTTTTCGCGGAGCTGGTCGGCGGTGAGCGTCTCGAGTTCGGGACGCAGATTGTTTATTTTGTTAACAATCGGCTGGATCTCGCGCAGGTCGCGCTGCGATTTGTTGCCGAAGATTTTGCTAAGAAATGAGGTTACTGACATATATTATTCGGAGCTTCGCCCCGAGGATTAGCGGCGCCCGGGGCGCCCGGTTAGGGGTTTATTGGTTAACGTGATGAGGAGAAGGTTATTTTTTCTTGTGGAAAATTTCGGATATCGGAGCCTGCGACGCGGCGTTGGGCGACCGGATGCGCAGAATGCGTGCAACCGTCGGGGCGATGCGCCGGGCATCGACGGGCGCGCTCAGGCGCTGAGGCTCGAGGACGTCAGGGGCGTAAAGGATTGCCGGCGAAACGGAGGCGGAAGCCCGCACCGTGCGCCGCGAGGGCTCGGCCGTGGCGGCATAGTCGTCGACAAGCACCCACCCGGGAGTGACCTCGACATATACGTCGGGGGCAGTGGAGGCCACCGTGTTGCGGCGCTCGGCTTCCGATCGGCGCCCCTCGTGGATGTCGTCGATGGTATATGCGTTGGCAACCCCGCTCATGCGCATGAGGAACTTGGCGGCGTCATCGCGGAGGTCTTCGGCGTTGATGTTATTGAGGTCAATGAGTTTCGGATTGAGATAGAAAGCACCGCGGTTATAGTCCGTCACCCAGTCGCCATTGCCGTAGCGGGCAATGAGATACATGTTGAGCAGCGAAACGGCTTTGCGCGTCGAGAACTCGCCGGAGTTGAGGTGCCACTTGGGGTCATCGGCCTCACATGCAGCCGGAGCGGGCGTTCCGGCAAGTAGCACCACGGTGCGTCCGGCCTCCTCGGCCGTTTTCAGCAGGCGGGCAATCTCGCGATCGAGCTTCAGGTAGGCGTCCATCGTCTCGAGGCGTGCGCCGGTGTCGTTACTGCCGGCAAAAGGGGCCACGGTGTAGCCGACCGAAAGCATGTCCAGAGCATCGCGCGAACCCAGGCGCATCGTGCGGATATATTCGTCGGCAAGGTCGGTGACCTCACGGTTTATCGGCGCGGCGTTTTTCAGCTCGGCATAGCGGTTATCGCCGGTAAAGGTGTGGTGGAACGGATAGTATCGCTTGTGGGCCGGCAACGCGGGATAGAGCGCGACGTCCATCGACGGGGTCCAGGAGATGGTGTCGATGCGCAGGCTCAGGGGCGCCGAGAAGTTGCGTGCGGTAATGACGGTGGGGACCTCGGGATAGTGGGTCGTCGTGGCCCACTGGCCGTTGGCTTCATTGAGCCAGAAAGCGGAGTTGCCGGCATGGCCGCCCATGATTATCGCGCGGGCCGCATCGGGCGAGATTGCGTGGACATAGGAGGCGCCGGCACCGTCAATGCGGATTTCGTCGGCCAGCGTGCTGACGCGGATAGCCGCGGGCGAGAGGGTTTCGGAGGTGTAGTTCCCGATTTTCGAGGTGTCGAGCAGCGTCGGAAGTTCCATTTTGCGCTCGGTCGAGTAGGTCGAGGCCGAAGCGATGCCGCTGACCGCGGGTTCGGCACCGGTATAGATGATGGCAACGGCGCCGGCGGCGTCGATGCCGGGACCGTACTGCACCTCGTCGAGAGTGACACCCCCGCCGATTAGCTTATTGAAGCCGTCGGGGCCGAAATAGTCGCTCAACAGGTCAAGATAGTCGGCGCGCAGGCCGTCAACCATTATGCTGACAATCAACTGCGGACGCTGCTTGGCGGCAACATCGGCGCCCCACCCCTGGAGCGAGGAGAGCAGCGTGACCACGATAGCCAGAGTCGGCACATTGGTTATGAGCATTTTATGGCGTTTCGACATTTTCTTATCCTGTCAATGCTGCGCACGGCGTCGGCGGCAATCAACGGCCAAAAGGCGGCATTCATGCCTCGTCCGAGCACAGGAGCGAGCACAACTAATACTATTAAGAGCTCAAAGTTAGCAAAAAAATACCATATTTCAGCTTTTCGGGCTGATTTTATCCACGGTAGAACAACACCCGACAGGCACACAGGGTTCAACCACAACAACAGAAGATTGGGCGACGTTGCCTCGTGGGTCGAGATAAAGACGAGAAACGCAATTACACACCCCGCGAGAAACTGAACGCTAAAGAGCACGCTGTCAAACCATTTTCCCACCTTCAGAAAGAAGCAGGCGCCAATCGAGAGCAGAAGAACGGCCAGAGCCGCGGCCATCGGGGTCAGATACCACGGCGTCGGCTCATGTCGCAGCAGTTGGCGCGAATAAACAATGGGGTCACCGGCAACGATGTCGGTCTCGCCAAGCTGAAGCATCAGCGTTACCGGGGCGAAAGCCGTCTGACGCACACTGACCGGGCGGTCGAGCCCGCGCCCCAACGCCAGGTCTATTCCGAACTGATACCACGGGAAATCGCGATGAAAGCGCTGCATTTCGCGGCGGAACGTCGTCGTGGTAAGCGAGTCGGAGAGAAGCGGACGACCGACGGCGCCCTCGATGAGCGCCAGCGGACGCGTCGCGCAGTTGTCGAGCACATAATTATAGCGGTATTCCCGGTTCTCGGGCCGGAGATTGGTTTCGACAGCCTCGAGAAGACGCGCCGTCTGCACGGAATCGAGATCAAGAACCTGCTCGACGACCATGCGCCCCTCGCGGCGATACTCCTCGAGAAAATTATGCGTCGGGAAAGGCCAGCACAGATAGTCGGTGCGGCCGACAACGAAACGGCCGACGAAGTTCGGGGTATTGAAATCAAAGACACCCCAGTTCACGACATAGTCGCGCCCGGCGTCATCAACGATGCGCAACGCCGTATGTCCCTCGAGCTGAAATATCTCAGCCCCGGGATAAGCCGTCAGCAGACTGACCCGCGCCGCCGCGGCCTGAACCGCCGCAACAACCGCCAGCATCACTGCAAAAAGCCATCGTTTCATCTTTGATTAGTCTGCAAATATTCTAATGCAAAGTTACGGATTTTTTTCTTGCGAGGAGAAAATTATAAGAATTTTTTGTAACTTTGTGCTTTCCTTAGAAGACCGTTTCGACTAAAGAAAAATGACTGACCGAGAATTCAAAGACATTGCCCCGTTCAACGACGGCCCGGAATTTCATGAAGCCGTGGAGCGTCTCGTGGGCGAACCGCAGTTCCAACACGCCGTGCGCTATGTCATGCCGGACGTTGACTATGAGGCGTTTGCCCGGAAGCTTCTGGAGTGTCATACCCGAGAGGACTTCCAGATGAAAATCATGTTGCCGTTTCTTGAAATGCTGGAGGCTTCGACAACCAAAGGCATCTCACTCGACGGCATCGACAACTACGAACCGCAGAAACGCTACGTTCTGATTTCAAACCATCGCGACATCGTTCTCGACGCCGCATTCCTCAACCTGGGGATCGTGCGCGGCGGCAGGTCAACCAGCGAGGTGGCCATTGGCAACAACCTGCTCATCATGCCCTGGATCGACGAGCTCGTGCGCATCAACAACAGTTTCATAGTCAAGCGCGACACCGGCATTCGCGGCGCCCTCGAGGCCGCCAGGCATCTGAGCGCATACATTCACCACTGCATCACCTGCAAGCACCACAGCCTTTGGATCGCCCACCGTGAAGGCCGCGCAAAAGACAGCAACGACCGCACCCAGGAGAGCCTCATCAAGATGCTGACCCTCGGAGGCGAAGGCTCCGCAATCGAGAGCATCAGGCAGATTAACCTTCTGCCCGTCAGCATCAGCTATGAATTCGATCCCAACGACTACCTGAAAGCAAAGGAATTCCTCTGCAAGCGCCGCGACCCCGAGTTCAAAAAGAGCCAGCGCGACGACCTGCTGAGCATGGAAACAGGAATCCTCAAGCAGAAAGGACGCATCCACTTCTCGTTAACCGGCTGCATCAACCCCGAGCTCGACATGCTCCCCGAGGACCTGAACCGCACCGAGGCGTGCGAACGCGTGTGTGAGATAGTTGACCGACACATTCACCGCAACTACCGCTTGTTCCCGATCAACTATGTCGCTTACGATCTGCTCAACGCAATGCGGCGCTTCGCCGACCAATATACCGACGCCGATGTTGACTCCGTCAACTCGCGCATTGCCTCGCAACTGGCAAAGGTCGACCTCCCCGATATCACCCCCGACGAAATGAACTTTATGCGCGAAATGGTGTTGACAATGTATGCCAACCCGTTGTGCAACAAACTGAAATGCGAATCCCTCTGATTCTCGCCTTCACGTTGCTGCTGATTCAGTTAGCAACAGACACATACCTCTTTCTGATTGCCCGCCGCAGGCTCAAGCGCCAGGGTTGGGTCAAGTTCCAACTATACGAGAGCGTATTCTTTGTCATATACGTAATCGTTATCTTCTGTTCCCCGGCGCGCTCGGGGACCGACGAGAGCGGCCTGCTGACACTGATGTGGATGATTTTCGTCTACCTCATGGTCTACGTCTCCAAACTCCTGCTTGTTATCTTCGACCTTCTGGCGTCGATTTCCACGCTCTTCGGTCGCCCGAGGCTCAAATGGCTGACCCGCTGCGGCGAAGTGCTCGCCCTGCTGACGGCACTGACAATGGCATGGGGCGCATGGATTAACCGCTACCGCCTGCAGGTCAACGAGGTCACCATAGAAATCGCCGACCTGCCCGAGAGTTTCGACGGCTATCGCCTCGCCCAGATCTCAGACATCCATCTGGGCACGTTCGGGTCCGACACGACTTTCATTAACCGGCTCGTCGAGAGGGTCAACGCCCTCGACCCCGACATGATTGTCTTCACCGGCGATATCGTCAACCAGCGCGCCTCCGAAGCGGAACCTTTCATCGGACCCCTCAGCCGCCTGACCGCACGCGACGGCGTCTTCTCCATTCTCGGCAACCACGACTACGGCGACTACGTCCGCTGGCCCTCGGAAGCCGACAAAGAGGAGAACATGGAGCGCCTGCTCGACCAACAGATTGAAATGGGATGGGAACTGCTGACCAACTCCTCGGAAGTCATCTACGGCAACCAGCCGGGCGACTCCATCGTCATTGTCGGAGTCGAAAACTGGGGCGACCCGCCATTCCCGCAATATGGCGACATCGACACGGCCTACCCCACCTCGGCCGACCCGGCGGTAAAGATTCTGCTTACCCATAATCCGCGCCACTGGACCGACGTCGTCGCCCACAACGACACCCTCGGCTACGCCCTGACCCTCAGCGGCCACACCCACGCAATGCAGATTGAAGTCGCCGGCCTGAGCCCCGCCGCCATTCGATATCCCGGCTGCTGGAAAGGACTTTACTCGGCCCCCGACGGCCGCAAACTTTACGTCAACATAGGCGTCGGATGCGTTGGCATGCCAATGCGCATCGGCGCAACCCCTGAAATAACTCTGTTCACCCTGAAAAAATCCTCCCGCTCGTGAGAATTCCCACCACCGACCTGCCCTCTATCATCGGCAACGAACTCAACCTTCCCCGCAAGTCAGTCAACGCAACCATCAAACTCCTCGATGACGGCGCCACAGTGCCTTTCATTGCCCGCTACCGCAAGGAAAACACCGGCGAACTCGACGAAAAGATGGTCTACCTCATCAGCCGGCGCCTGACCTCACTGCGCGAATACCTGAAGCGCCGCGAATTCATCGTTGAACAAATCAAAGCCGCCGGAGCCCTCACCCACGAACTCGCCGACAGAATCGAGCACACCCTCGACGCCCCGACCCTCGAAGACATCTACCTCCCCTATAAGCCCAAGAGGCGGACCCGCGCCGAAATGGCCCGCGAACGCGGCCTCGAGCCCCTCGCTAAGATAATTGCCGCCCAAAACGCCACCGGAGTAGACAAAACCGCCGCAAATTTCATCGGTCCCGAAATAGCAACGGCCGACGACGCCATTGCCGGGGCCCTCGACATCATCGCCGAATGGATGAGCGAAAACGAAAAGGCCCGCAACATCGTGCGCTCAAAATATCAGCGCGCCGCAACCTTCTCAACCTCCAAAGCCAAAAACGCCGACGACCCCAAAGAACTCTACGCAAACCTCTATGATTACTCCCAGCCCCTACGCCTGGTGCCCTCCCACCGCTACCTCGCGGCCCGTCGCGGCGAAGAAGCCGGAGTTCTGAAAGTCGACATCACGATCAACGACGACGAAATGACCGAACGACTCGGCCGCTTTTTCGTCAAACCCGAAGCAACCGACGAGTGCGCACGCCTGATGTCGGCAGCCGTGCGCGATGCCTACCGCCGCCTCATCCGTCCCTCGATTGAATCTGAAATCGCAACCGCCACAAAAGAAAAAGCCGACAGCGCCGCAATCGAAAACTTCGCCGACAACCTGCGCCAACTTCTGATGGCCCCGCCGATGTTCGGCAAACGGGTGATGGGTATCGACCCCGGCTTCACCAGCGGATGCAAAGTTGTCTGCCTCGACGAGCAGGGCAAACTCCTCGCCAACGACATCTTAAACCTCAACGACCCGCATAGCGCCGCCTACACGATCTGCAACATGATTGAGGACTTCAAAATCGACACCATCGCCGTCGGAAACGGCACCGCCGGACGCGAAACCCGACGCTTTCTCGACAACGTGCGCTTTCCGCGCCGCGTTCAGATTGCGATGGTCAACGAAGACGGAGCCTCCGTCTACTCCGCCAGCGACATTGCCCGCGAAGAATTCCCCGACAAAGACATCACCGTGCGCGGAGCCATCAGCATCGGCCGCCGCCTGCTCGATCCTTTGGCCGAACTCGTCAAAATCGAACCCAAAAGCATCGGCGTCGGCCAATACCAGCACGACGTCGACCAAACCCGCCTCAAAGAAGCCCTGGACTACACGGTTGAAAGCTGCGTCAACTCCGTCGGCGTCAACGTCAACACCGCCTCGGCCCCACTTCTAAGCTACGTCAGCGGAATCGGTCCCGCCCTGGCCCGCTACATCGTTGAATACCGCAAGGAAAACGGCCCCTTCACAACCCGCCGCGACCTGATGAACGTGCCCCGCATGGGCGAGAAAGCCTTCCAGCAATGTGCCGGATTTCTGCGCATCCCCGACGGCAGCAATCCCCTGGACAACACCGCAATCCACCCCGAACGCTACGACCTGGTCGAACAGATGGCCCGCGACCTGCGCACAACAACCGCCGCCCTCGTCAATAACCCCGCCCTCGCCTCCAATATCGTCATGGCGGAATACCTCGACAAAGAAGTCGGAGTCCCGACCCTGAACCTCATAATCGAAGAACTCTCAAAACCCCGCCGCTCAGCAACCGAAGAGGTCAAAAACACAGAATTCGACGACGCCATCCGCTCTATCCGCGACATACGTCCCGGAATGGAAATCACCGGCAAGGTCAACAACATCACCGCCTTCGGCGCTTTCGTTGACCTCGGAATCAAGGAAAACGGCCTCCTCCACGTTTCCCAAATGAGCGAACGCTTCATCAACTCACCCCACGAAGTCTGCTCCATTGGCCAGACAATCCGTGCACGGGTGCTCGAAGTCGACCCCGACCGCGGCCGCATTGCCCTGACCCTCAAAGGAATGTAAAGCCAATGACCCGCTATCTTCTGAGCCTCGGCTCGAACTGTCCCGACGGACGCGAACGCCTCGAAAGCGCCCTGCAATGGCTGAGCGGACAGTTTGCCGACGTCGAGGCCTCGGAAATATACTCCTCACGCGCACTCAACGGCCTCGCCCCGGACTACTTCAACATGGTCGCGCGCATATCCTCACCCCTGACCGTCACGGCCCTCAACGCCGCAGCTAAGGCCTACGAAGCCGCCTGCGGACGCACCCCCGCGAGCAAACTCCGCGGCCTCATCGAAATGGACGTCGACATCGTCGCCGCCGGCCCGACAATCATCCGCCCCGACGAATACACCCACCCCTACTTCACCCGCGGCCTCAACCTCCTCCCCGCCCCCACAACCTGACCCCTGCGGGAATATCCGTCAGAGGGTAGTCCGCACGTTTAACACAAAAAATTTGCAGATTACGCTGAAATAGCGTACCTTTGCAGAGAGACAAAAGACACGCAACAATAGCTAAATGCATGTAAATCAGCAATTTACCCCCCCCCAACAGCACCTTAATCAGATAGCGAAGGGGTCTGGCTTCCCGATAACATATTGTCCGGGGACGCAATTCGCATGCGCTCCGTCCGCCGCGTTTAATCCACGCGGCGCGCTTCGTCGTGTCCCTACCCCGCCACACCTTGCCTACAATCCATATCAATCACCTAAATAATCACCAATTATTCACATGAAAAAACATTTACTTTCAGCCGCGTTAGGCGCAGCATTGCTTGCCCCCTCGGCTAACGCCGAAACGATTGAGGTGCTCACGCCGCCGAATCGTACAGACTGATCCGTCCGTTCTTGGTAATAATTTAATTGATACATATGGACAGGAGGCGGCGGCCCGCGAGGGTAGCCGCCTCTGCTTTTCATGGGAAGAGAAGAAGCCATAAAAGTGTTGGCGGTTAGCGGGATTATTCTTATCTTTGCGGTTAGTTATGGAAGAACTCGCAATCTTTGAGCCGCATAACTTTGCGGTGTTCCTTTGGATCATGGCCGCCATAGCCGTGGTCGTATTTCCGGTCCTGCTGAAAATCGAGGCCGGCTATGGCATTGCCTACACCCCGAAGTGGGGACCGTCGGTCAATAATAAGGTCGGCTGGGTGCTGATGGAGGCCCCGGTCTTCGTCATCATGCTGGTGCTCTGGCTGATATCGCCGCGTCGCACGGAGGTTGCGCCGATGGTCATGTGTCTGATTTTCGAGCTTCACTATTTCCAGCGCTCATTTATCTTCCCCCTGATGATGAAAGGCAGGAGCCGCATGCCGCTGGCAATCATACTGCTGGGCGTCATTTTCAATTCGCTCAACGCCCTGATGCAGGGCGGCTGGATTTTCTATGTCAGCTCGCCCGAGCGCTATCCGGCGTCGTGGCTCGGCAGTTGGCAGTTCATTGCCGGCACCCTGATTTTTGCGTGGGGAATGTTCACCAATCTTCAGAGCGACAACATTATCCGCCACCTGCGCAAACCGGGCGACACGAAACATTATCTTCCCCGCGGCGGCATGTTCCGCTACGTAACCTCGGCCAACTATCTCGGCGAGCTGATGGAGTGGGTCGGCTTTGCAATCCTGACCTGGAGCTGGGCCGGAGCCGTGTTCGCGCTCTGGACGTTTGCCAACCTCGCCCCGAGGGCGCTTAAAATCAATGCACGCTATCAAAAAGAGTTCGGTCCGCTGAACCAAAAGGCAATATTGCCATACATTTTTTAAAGACCTCAAAGTCCAACCCGATTATGAAAAAATTTATTCTGCTTACTCTTCTCTCTCTTCTTTCCGTCGTCACGCTGAGTGCCCAGCCCGCCAAGTCGCCGGCCCCGGCAGTTGGCCAGGCAGCCCCGGCCTTCACCCTTCCCGACCCTCAGGGTAATGAAGTCAGCCTCGAATCGCTGCGCGGCAAGTGGGTCGTTCTCGACTTCTGGGGCTCATGGTGCAGGTGGTGCATCAAAGGCTTCCCTCAGATGAAAGAGAGCTATAAGACGCTCAACGAAAAAGTAACGTTTGTCGGCATTGCCTGCCGCGACCAAAAAGACACCTGGCTCTCGGCGCTGAAACAATATGAGCTTCCCTGGCTCAACCTTTGGGTTGACCCCGGGAACCCGGCCGTCATGCAGACCTATCAGCTGCGCGGCTTCCCGACCAAGATAATCATCGACCCCAAAGGCATTATCCGCAACATCACTCTCGGCGAAGACCCCGAATTCTACGACGAGCTGAACCGCCTCATTAAATAACTCGCCCTACACGCATCGCCGCCGCAAAGTTTCGGTGAAATAATCCCTGCAAATCATCGCCCCGCTCCCAACAAACGGTCGGCCATCAGATGCTGCATGGGAGTGTTTTAGCTTGTAGCCTGTATGATACGAACTATAACCCGACCCAAGTCTAAACCTTTCCTAAAATGGGCCGGAGGTAAAACACAACTGCTTCCGACCATTGACTCTTTTCTCCCGGAAAACTTCCGCCTTGAAAGAGAGATTACCTACATCGAACCCTTTGTAGGCGGTGGGGCAATGCTCTTTTTTATGCTTCAGAAATATCCTAATATAAAAAGAGCTATAATCAATGATATTAACCCGCATTTAGTCACGACATATAAAATCATTCGAGATGAGCCGTATGCATTGATTGAGTCATTAGGCGATTTGCAGGCCGAGTATCATAATATAAAAAAAGAAGATGATAAAAAAACGTTTTATCTTGATATTCGCAATTGCTTCAATACACATTCCATGACACAAATCGAAGAGGCCTCATACATGATATTCATGAACCGGACTTGTTTCAACGGTTTGTATCGGGAAAATTCAAAGGGAGAATTCAATGTTCCCTTCGGCAGATATCCGAATCCTATAATCTGTGATGAAGCTCTCATCCTATCAGATAGTGAACTACTTCAAAAAGTGGAAATTCTTAATGGCGATTTTGCTCAGACTCAAAATTATATCAATGGATATACTTTCTTTTATTTTGACCCGCCATATCGTCCTTTAGACGCTACTTCAAGCTTTAATTCTTACGTTAAAGAGGCTTTCGATGATAATGAACAACGGCGCTTAAAAGATTTTTTTGCCATGCTCTCTAACGAAGGATGTTTCGAAATACTAAGTAATTCGGATGGCAGGGGACGTAATGAGGCCAATACATTCATTGATGAGTTATATCAAGATTTCACTATTGAGAGAGTGGTGGCAAAAAGATGCATCAATGCCAATCCGACAAAACGGGGCGCATTGACCGAAGTACTAATAAGAAACTATGCTAACTGTCAAGGAGTGGATAACAATCTGCTCAACATCTAAGAATCCTGGCAAAAGAATTTGACGAATTTATGAAACCGTTAAAGGAAACCCACTTTGCTCTAAGAGATTATGTGGACTTTCCTAAGGTTGCAGCAAACGTAGACGCGATCTCCATCAAGTTCAATCAACTGAATTATTTGATTGGGCAAGAAGAAATGGGCGTAGCAGTTAAACGTTTATGGGATGAAAATCCAAAAGTGTTTTCTGTTCTGGATATTCTTATCGCCGTTCGCACAAAAGACAAGAAGAAAGCCATCGATGAAAACGGAAACATTCAATTATTATCAGATTACTTCACTTCCCCTGAACAAGTTACCGCGTTTCTTAATGAGACGGGACTCACAAAGATTTTTCAATCTAAACAAATAAAGAACTTGGTGGACTATGTGTTTGGAGTAGAAGTCGGTCTTGATTCAAACGCGCGCAAAAACCGTGGAGGTCACATCATGGAAGGTCTGGTTGCAAACATCCTCTCACAAAGCGGGATTGAATTTGAACAGGAAGTTTATTACACCGAGTTCCCGGAAATCGTCAAAGCTTTAGGCGCAGATAACAAGCGTTTCGACTTCGTTATTCGCACTCCACATAAGACCTACCTCATTGAAGCTAACTTCTACTCCGAAGGAGGTTCAAAGCTCAACGAGGTTGCAAGAGCATATTCAGAACTCGCACCAAAAATCAATGCCATTCCCGGTTTTGAATTTGTTTGGATAACCGACGGCTTCGGTTGGAGATCTGCTCGAAACAAACTTGAAGAAGCATTTGAACACGTGCCAAGTATTTATAATCTTGATAATATTTCACTAGTGTCTCTTAAAATTTGTTAAAAATCAATTTTATGCTCTTATTAGGC
>CAZKOF010000012.1:0-38459 GCA_964554335.1 uncultured Bacteroides sp. | reverse complement strand
AAGTTTTGTGTTTTTCAAGCAGTTAGGTGTATATAAACAAAGTTATATATTTCTTACTCTTCTTCGTCTGTGATTTAACTTTATTATATTTATCTTTACAATCTTTAACGTAGTGAAATAAGGTAATTTTGGGTGTAGAATAGGCAGAAAAGCCAATGTTGGCTCTTATCTTCAAGTGAAATCGGGTCGAGGGGTTTCCCCTTGCATGGGTGTTTTTTGTCTACATGAAGCATAGCGAATGTCCGACAAAAACACATCTTGCAGAGGCAATCAAAATAAAAAAGAAGAAAGCCTCAGCTCTAACATATGTCAGTGCCGAGGCTTAGATTTTCAAAACCTAATCGGGTTTATCACCCATACACGCGAATGTCTTAGACATTGACACCGTATCTCCGGAAAATTTCTTTAAGCCTATTGAAATCTTCTTCGGATATTCCGCCGGGTTCGCTCTGGTATTGATTAAAATAAATGATTTTACGGCAAAAATCTATTAAATGCCAAATCTCTCTGCCGCAACCATAATATGGGGACTCTTCGTTGTCCACATCCAAATCTTTCAACTCTTCTTTATGAAGAGCAACATTCGGTATGAAATGGTCTGCATCCCATCCCTTTGATTCCTCTATAAAATCGAGAACTGATAAACTCTTAAATACTAATTTACTCATTAATGTTTCGTATTGGAATCAAGAACGATCCTGATTCAGTGGCAAATATAGTTAAAATCTGCGGAATATTCAAATTTTAGCACGATTTTTATTAACTTTGCAATTAAAAAACTCAAAAAATGGCACTTGAATCAATAGATCAGGCTGTGTTCCGTATTAAGGAATTGATTGAAAGAAGTATAGTTGATGGCGGAGTAGTAGCAAAGAATAATTTGATTAGAAGCCAACAACCTATATGTATTCTCCATGATGCGGCAAAAGCAGCTTTCATTAATATGGGTGTTAATCCCGATTTCATTAATCCTCCTTATGGGGAACATAATGGAGAACTTAAATTAGCAGGATTCTTCAAATGTAAGGATCAAGACATATGTATTCTTCCAAACAATATTACTGCGGAGGAAGAAATATTAATGTTTGAAGGGATTCTCAGAGGGAAAAGGGATCCTTACGGATACGATTTAACAGAGAAGATACTTTCCGTGAATGTGCGTAGCCAATTAAGCAGCATTGCAAAAAACTTTGACACTCTTTATGAGAGAACATTTGCGGAAGCCCTTAATCTTCACCTTCGCTGTCCTCGTATGGTATTAGGAGAATTCTATATGATACCTGTATTTGAATACAATGATGCTTTAGCAAAACACAATACCGTAGGTTTTAAGCAAAATCGTAAAATTCAGGAACATATCCAGAAATATATTTACTCTTTTGGGGCTGTAAACAATCGTCTAATTACAGATGGACAAGAATATAAATATGAGAGGGTCTGTTTATTGATTGTAGATTTCAACAGACCAATCCCCAAAATATATAACACGGATGAAGAGCTCAAAGCAGATGGCTTATTACCTGAGAATAGCACCGCCTCAATTAATAATATGAATTATCCAAGCTTTGCTCCTGCTCTTATGTCTATCTATCAAGACCGTTTTGGAAGATCAAGATTTAACTGATACTTAGAAACCAGAAATTCATCAATCTTTGATGGATCTTCCATCGAACGCAAAATGTCAATTTCGTGTTCTGTTAGTTCGGGTATTGAAAATCTCTCAATGAAGTTCTTTTGATAGCAGGGATATCCACCTTCAATTGCTACACTTGTTTTATCAACATAGTATTCCATTACAATTGAATTAAGAATTTTCTGCATAACATCTAAATTATCTTCAAGAGATATTGGGTTACAATCAAATAAAGAATGTTCCTTTTCTCTAAGATAGACACCATATCCATTCGTAAAGAAACCTTGTGGATTATTGTCAAAGAGAAATCTTGGACTTTTACTAAATGTAGGAGTTAATAATTTAACTCCCGTTCTGTTTAACCCTTGAGTTCTTCCATAGGCATAAAAAGGCGAATAAACATGTTTACCTTTTCCTCTACTCTTTAGAATCTCTTTAACGGATAGAAAATACTCATAACATTTGGGGTATTTACAAGCCATCGTATCTTCTGGGATTGCGGTGGCTTTCCCATTCTTAAAGACATAAGGGAAGATAATTTTACGCTGATTATGTTTAATATCCTCAGCCGTTTTCATATCCGAAATCTTGACAACAGGTCGTGTAAGTTCTTTCTCTATTGCAAAAACAAGGTTTTCACGTGTAGTATAGTAATAGTCCTTGTCTTCAGTAATTGGAGTAAAGAAATACACTTCATCTTTTAAAGTAGCGATACCTACACAGATATTAAACAAATTGCCAATAGACTCTCCACTACCTTCGATTTTTGCTATGTTCTCTCTTTCCGAGCCACATAATAACCGCCATTTTTTCTCAGAAAGTGATTCATATGGATTATCTGTATAGTCTACTTTCATAAGGAACTCTTGCGGTGTTTGTCCACTGCTAATACGATCATATCGTATTGAAGCGTTTTTTAGCTTATTAAGGAAAGAAATTGCTGTGTAGGTTTGGACATTAAAAACTTTAGTAGCATTGAAATCCACTATCTGATATAAACACTGTTCATTTTGAAAATAAGAGCGTAAGCATTCTCCTGCAAGAGAAGTAAAATAGTTATTTGGAGTGATATAACCTAAAACTCCTGTTTCTTTAAGCAATTGTAGTCCTAACTCAAAGAAAGCAAAATATAAGTTATAAGTTCCAAACTGCGTTGTTTTGAATTTTGATAACAGATATTCTCTTGTATCATCATCCATATCTTGAAATTTCACATATGGAGGGTTGCCAACAACTGCATCAAATTTATGTTGCCAAGTTTGTTTCAAACTATCACAGCATATTAAGTTCATATCAGATACTTCTATTTCCTCGTTATGACTTAACGCCAATATAGTTAAAAGCAGTTCACAACGATGTATATTGTAAGGCAAGATATCTGCTCCATAAACATTCTCACGGATACAAGCGGCTATTCCTTTATTGTATTCCTTTATATAAAATCTAACAATAGCAAGAAGGAAAGCACCACTCCCACAACTTGGATCAATTACTTTTGCATCGTACGCTGGCGAGATCGTTTTGATAATGTAATCAGCTATGTACGCAGGTGTAAAGAATGCGCCATTAACCTTTTTATCCTCAGTTGGAATTAAAAGTTCCATAGCACTTGCCATCTCTTCTATTGATGATATTCCTATAGAAGCAACTCCTCTTGAAAGATTTTCTTTAGGCTCGAATCCTTCAAGGTAGTTGTGTACATAGTGAGAGTTAATAAAGTTTATGTTATTATCCTTAAGATACCCATAAACAATATGTTTCTCAATTTCTTCTATTGAGAAATCCTTAGTCAATTGATTGAGTTTTGTTGTATCCATGTTGCAAAGTTAGGCATTTATTTAATATCTACCAAATAAAATGACCTAAAAAAATTTCTTCCTACGCATTTATTTAATATTTGCGCAGAATTAGCTATCTTTGCAGTTGAATTTTCTGATATATGGATAATATAAATAAGGACAGACAGGAGAGAAAGGTTGTTCATCTGCAGATGGGTGAACATCATGAGTATTTTGGTTCCATTGAGCAGTTGTTTTGTAAATATACTAAAGAGCAATTAGGATTTAGTATATATCAGGTGAGAAATAACCTAAAGAAATTAGGGAAAATGGTTTCTCCGAATTGTACTATTCGTGTAGGAATATTACAAACAAAATTAAAACAGCCTGAATAAAACAGAAACTTCATCTACGTTTATGGATCAAAAAAAATTTGAGGAGAGGATAACCTTAGATGTCCTTCTCACTTTCTTAGATAAGAATGGTTCTGTATCAGTGGAGAACGGAGAGGAGCCAGATTTTATCATAAATGATAATGGAACTAATATTGGAGTAGAGATCGCCAAAGTGTTTTATAATAATGATAATTTTATTGGGATAAATGCCAATAAATTAAAAACTGATTTAATAAAATATCTTAGTAATCGAGGTCTATACCAAAGAGGAATCAAAGACAAATCCTCAGATTATGGATATGTCTATCAATATGTAAAGAGCTATCAAGTATTATTACCTCCATTCATAATAGAAGAGTTAGATGCTGAACTTAGGCAAGCTATCGTCAATTCATTTGATAATTGGATCAATGCCGGAATGAATAGTAACGAAATGTTTTCGGTCTATGATAGATATTATCCATATACAGATGTTGAATTAATATATATGACAGCTTCCATGCCAATTATGGAGGGGGATAACTTGGCTCCCATAAATGAGAATCACCCACTTCATAAGATAATAAACCATAAGAATGAACTACTGCATAAAAATTATAAGCAAAAGAACCCAAATGTGAAAAAGTGGTGGCTCTGCTTAGAAATAACCACAGACAGCACAATTAGCGCATGTAAGTATTCATTCGATACTAATTACCCTAATAGTTTTGATAGAGTGTTTATTGTTGACCCTCACAGGTTGCGGGTCTATGAGATAGAAAAGAAGAAATAAATATTTAGTCATAATTGAATACAAAGTATTTTATCTATTGATTCTTAAAATAATACAAATAGAAAATACAACAAAGATACAAAAAGGCTTTTTGAGACTATTTTAACGTCTGAATCCCCGACTCTGCATTCGGTTCACTTCCTCCATGACAGAAGGGAAATTGGAGGTCAGACGGTCTAACTCCTTGCTTCCTTTGTCGAACTGTCGGTTATCAAGGAAAGGACGTGCAAAGATCTTGATGGACTGTGCCGCGTTCCTTACATCGGGACTGTCGGCAAGGTACTCCACAATCGTGTCACGATGCCTTATTGAAAAATCCCTAAGTACAGACTTTGAGAACTCAATCAAGACCTTGACAGCCTCCCGAAGCTTCTCCTGAAGCATATCGAGCATCGCCTTTATCCTTGCAAGAAGGTCGTTCTTCTCCTGTTCAAGCCTCTCTATCCTCAATGCGGAGGAACTTTCAAGACTGCGGTATTTATTTGAGAGTGCGTCATACTCCGACTGAAGGGAAGAAAAGGCATCGGTGTGCTGCTTCCGGAGTTTCTTCACCTCCTTCTCGTGAAGGATCTCCTTTTTAGCTATGACCATAAGGGCGCGTTCCTCTGCGAGCTTGGGGATCTGCGCCACCTGCTCCTCCATTTCACCGACCCGAACCAAAGCCTTGTCACGTTCGATATTGGCGGTCTTGATCTCCGACTGCAAACGAGTGTTCTCACGTTCTATCTCCGCGTATTTCCCCTTGCCGAAGATGTTGGCGAGACCGCTCTTTAAAGCACTTCCGCTCTCTGCATCGAGTGCCTTCTGCTTCTCGATACGACGGACTTCAAGTTCGGCAATCTCGGTTTCCTTGTTTTCCTGTTCCCTGGTGAGTTCGGCATTACGGCTTTCAAGTTCCACCTGCTCCTGTTTCAGCTGTCTTACGTGGGCGGTTGCCATCTTCTCTTTGTACTCGATAGCCGACAGCCCCTCAATCCCGGTGTCCTCCTTCGGTGTGCCACGCTCCATGCCGAGGCTTTCGGCAAGTACGGTCTGCATCTCCTTGCACACCTCCTTGTCGATCTTGACCGTCTTTCCGGTCGAATGGTCGAGCCAGTCAACTATGATGTGGGCGTGGTGGTTCTGCTTGAGATCGTCAGTGTCGGGGTCGGCGTGTCCCTCGTCATGGTGGAGGTCGATGCTGATCACATTGATGCCGTAACCATTAAGCCAGCGGACGAAAGGTTCGAAATCCTCGATCCTTGTGTCCGGCTTTATCGGAGGGCAGCCCTCGCGAATGGCTGAGCAGCCTGAGCGCTCACGTTTCTTTCCTGTCTTCCGGTCGGTGGTGATGACAGGCTTGCACTGCATGGAGCGCCCTGTCTTCTGCTTGACAAGCACCTTCATTTCCTCAAGCAGCTCCGGCAGTGGCTTGTCGTAGGACGGGTTGCGCCAGCTCTTATTGAGGTGGCGGTACTCGTCCCAGAAATATGTGTGCCCGAATTTCCGGGCAACCGCCTCGCAGTAGGCTCTGTCGCGGCGGTTGTGCGCCTCGGCAGTGCCTACGTTGCAGCCCTTGAACTTTATACCTGTTTTCATAAGTCCTTAATGGAAAATTGTTGTTCATAACAGCGGGTTCTCAGACGAAGGGTCTGAGCGGAGGGTGTCGGGAGAGGGTCACTCCTGACGATGGGTTCTTAGGGGTGAACGCCCTAAGCGGAGGGTGCAGGGAGAGGGTCACTTCCTGCTCGGGGGTGTCGGGGGTGAAACGCCTCGACCGGGTCAAGGGCAGAGCCATTGCGGGTTCTTAGGGCAGCGCCCTGAGCCCCTCGGGAGAGCCCACAACTACGGAGTAGTTATAGTGGGCTATAACAAGGGCGAGCCCTGTTCGTTTCCCGGCAACCATAGACCGCTGTCACCCTACATTCCCCGACCACGCTTCACCCTCGGTGCATCATCATCGGCTATGCGCAGGAGCATTGCCTCGGCTTTCCTCAGATGCTCCCTTGAAAGAGGGGTGATGCAGCCGAGCAGAAGCTTCCTCGCCACAATCCTTCTTCCCAACTTGACGCCCTCTTCCCCTGCCGGGGAGTTGTGGGCACCTGAGGCTTCCATATACTCGTTCACCTTACTGCGCATGAAAAGCTCGTTCCTGTCCGTCTGCGCCCATCTGATAACCGCGTTGACTGCGGTTTCCTTCATCTTCGTTATCTCGGTCTCCCGGTTCATATCACTTGGTATTCTTGGTTTGTATTACTACGGCTCTCGGTCCGTGTCACTCTGTATTCTCAGTTCATGCTATTCATTATTCCCGGTTCGTGTTACCTTTGGCTATCGGGTTTTCGGCGTTTGGATTCCCGGAGTTTCAGCAAATGCCGGTCGTATGCGTCCCGGTTGTCATCGTTGCGGAAATCGATGTCTGCCTTTCCTCCGGCTTTTATCCACGCAAGAAGCTCGTCCTTGAAGAAGTAGAGCTTGTTCCCCCTCTTGCTGTATGGGATAGCCTTTTGGCTTGTGAGTGAATAGATTGTGCCGATGGTCTTTCCTATAAGCTCGCTTGCCTCCTTGATGTCGAGGACAGTGTGTTGGTCTGTAGTCTCCTGTGGAGCGGAAATAAGCAGGTCAAGCTTGCGGTCGATTGCGTCCATCTTGTCAGACAGTCCGGCTACGAATGCAGGGAGGCTGTCGAATGACGGGATTTTGTTGTCTGTGGTTTCCATATATTCGGATAATTGGATTGTTGGTGAGTTTGGTTAATGTATAATTCAATTGATATGTAATTGCATCATTATGTACTTGGGTGATCGTGTCATTGCGCTATTGGAGCATAAGTATATCTGAGCATTGCATCATCACATCATTACATCTTTAGACCATAACTGTAGCCTTAAAGCCTGATGCCGGGACAGCCGTGTTCTCAATGAACCAATAACTCAGAATGCCAACGAAAGAAAAAAGAAGAACGCTGAACACGGCTGTCCGACAAAAGGGGAAATATGCAATGCAGAAATATCAAGGTTTGAGTGAGATCTTCTCCGATGCGTCTCGTTTCAGCTCGTTCACGACCTCGGCATATACCTGTGTGGTGCTGACGCTGCTGTGAGTGAGAAGCTTCGATACGGTGTAGATGTCCGTGCCGGAGGCTATCTGCAAGGTGGCAAAAGTATGTCTAAAACAATGGAATGTGATGTGCTTTTCAATCTTGGCTTCCTTGATCCAATCCTTGAGATAAAGAGGGGGAAGCGAATAGCTCATGCCCTTGAACACCTGCCCGGTCGAGCGTTCACCGCACAGTGCAAGTGCCTCTTCACTCAGCGGAAGTGTCGCCTCGGTCTTGGTCTTCTGAGTGGTGATCCTGATGCACCAGCCCCCGTCGGGAGCCTTGCAGATGTTTTCCCATTTAAGTGCTATGATGTCGCTTATGCGTAGCCCTGTAAGGCAAGAAAAAAGGGAGGCTGCCTTGAAAACCGGGTGCTTGCAGGGAGTTGCGGCGAGTCGCCTCAGTTCCTCCATAGTGAGAAATTCCTTCTTTGTCTTGCTCTCTTTCGCTGGCTTGAGATCAGCGATGAAGTTATCCTTTATGCGTCCTGCTTGAAGGGCTTTGCGGAGCACTGCAATCAGTTTGCAGAAATTGTTATTGGCTGTTGAAGCCATCATCGTGCCTCCTGTCTGTGTCCTAACTTTCAGAAGATGGTCGAGAAATCCCTGGCAGAAGTCGGCTGTCAGGTCATCGAAACAGCATTCCCCATTGGCATACTCGCAGAAATGTTTGAGTGCTATTTGCCAGTTCCGGCGGTTGGTGCTACGCTCCACATGCTCCCGGAAGAAGTCAATGAAGCTTTCCTTGCCTCTTGAATGGTCGATGAACCCGAAGTCCTCATTGATGATCGCCTCGACGCGTCGGCAGCGTATCAGCTCCGCACTCTGCAGCATCTTTTTGTTGTACTGAAGCTCGAACTTCTCCTTTGGGTTGGCATAGATGTATATGCCGAGAAATTCCCTGCGTGTGGGTCTGCCTGTCCTTGGATTGCGGATAGCCGGGTAGAAATCAAGATAAAGGGATAGCTGTCCGTTCTTGATGGGTCTCTTCCTCACTGTCACCTTAGTGCAAAGGTTTGTCATAATCGTCCGTTGTCTTTATGTTATTATTCAATATTGTCATTATCATTGCATCAGTCTCTCGCTGCCTTTGTGCTTGTGCTCTTTTCTTCGGCAATCTTACGGGCGGCGTCCCAGTCTGCCTTTAGATAGTACATTCTGCGGTTGCAGACCTTCTTCATTCTGACCCCGTGTGTAGTGGCAAATCTCCTGACCTGGGTTTTCCCAAGACCGTGCTTCTTCATGAGGTCGAAGCAGGAATACCAGTCCTTGGCAAGGTCATTGCCGAGGCGTTCATCTTCCTTAGCCATCGCATCGTCCACCGCCTTTCGGGGGAAGCACTTGTGACCGTCCATCTTCACGCAGGGAATTGAATAGCGCAGGCGGAGATTGTAGAAGCGTCCGTAGGTATATTTGAACTTCCTGCACAGCTCCTCCATAGTATAGACAGGCTCGGACAATTCCGAAGCCTCTGTGAAGGAGTCCTTGACAGACTGCTTGAAGTCGGAGGACGGCTTCAGGGGAGTTTTCCGGGGACGCGGCTTTGATGGCTTTCGGGATTTCTTCTCCTTGCCCTTGTCCTCAGTCTCCGACTCTGAGCCGATGGTATCGGCAACTGAAGGGAAATGGATTTCTTTTCCCTGCTGTTGGGTGAGACCGTTTGTTCTGTTGTAGTCATTAATTCTGATCATGTTCATGAAATCCTCCTTGGGGATTATCGTTATTCGTGCTGTGATTTTCGTGGCTCTCAATGAGCCGCTGTAGATAAGGTTGTAGACGGTGCGCTGTGTCACTCTCAGAAGCAGAGCCACCTCCGCGATGGTCAGGAACTCATGGGTGAGTATTTCCCTTTCCGATTGTCTTGCCCTCTTTCGGGTTGTTGCTGTTTCCATAATTCCGACACACAATTTTTGTAGTTTTTCTTACTGCCGAGAGCCTTTCGGGGGCTGAAAACAGGCATTTCCTTATTGAACCATCTTGAACGACGTTGAAAAAGAAACGTGCCGTGTGTCCCTCTGACCGAGGCTCAAATGCGGTACAAAAATAGCTTAAACGGGTCGGAAATAAAATAGGCAAAAATCCGAATTGTTAAGGATAATTAATTGGAAAGGTGGATATTAGCTTCAATTTCTTTGAAGGTGTTAGGTGGCTGTTTGAGGCTTTCAAACTCCATGTGGAATTGATGTATATTTTGCGACGGTAGAGCGGAAGGCCCATGAGGTAACAGATTGCAGTGACCGTCAAAGCATATATCAATGACGGCATCGCAGATTCCGGCCCGAACAGAGGTTGCAGCCAGGCGTTATACAGGAAATGAGGCAAGGCTTCATTACCCACGGGTATTTGCCAGAGAACGCATCCGAGCAGCGAACTCAGTATATACAGAGCCAACGGATTGGCTCCGAACACTGACGCCGGTTGAAGCCAACGGGTGTTGATTTCTTTGATATCGATAGCGTAAATCAGTAATCCGAGTAGCGATGCTCCGATTCCGCAGCTTACAAGCACGAAAGTCGGTGACCATATTTTCTTATTGACAGGCAATGAGGCGTCAAGTCCGAGGCCGGCGATTGTCAGAACAATGCCTATGAGCAGTAATGGCGTCAGATTCTCCTTGCCGTTGGTTATCAGTACGCGCCCGCATATATAACCTATCAGAACATGCGCAATGGATGGAAGTAATCCAAGCAAACCCTCCGGGTCCAGAGGTATGCGTCCGTTGGGAGTCCAGTCATGATAAATGTGCGACTCGCCGAATATCGCCATGTCGGTTTTTACTATAATATTACTCGGCGTAGGCTCATATCCGTTGAACAACAACAGTATAACGGCATAAATGGAAAGGAAGACTATAACCAGTCTGCACAATGTCTTTTGGCTGAAAATGAGGGCGAATAGCGCGGCAAAACCATAACTGAATGCCAGACGCGGAAGCACGCCGGTGAAGCGGAGAGCGCTGAAATCAAGGCCCGAAATTGCCCCGGAGATACCTTTTTCGGCAAGATCTAACAACAGGCCAATGAGGTAAATCAGCAGGGTCCGGCGAATGATTTTCATTATTGCCTGACGCCCCGGGCTATAGTTATATCGCTTGAGAGAAAACGCCGTGCTGACACCCATTATGAACATAAACATCGGAAATACCAGGTCAGCCGCAGTCATGCCGTTCCAGAGCGAGTGGTGCAGCTGACCGTAGACAGGAGTTCCCCACAGAGCAGTGTTGACCAAAATCATCATTGCGATGGTCAAGCCGCGCATGATGTCTAAAGCTTCTAATCTCTTCATTGCGTTAAATTTCCGCCAAAGTTACGCATTTTTCTCGCATTTATTCGCGTTATATAGTGGAAATTTTCTTAACTTTGCAGTCAGAAAGGAAGAACATTTAAAATAAGATCAAAGCTCATGGTAAACCGCGTATTGATACGCTTGAAAGTGGTTCAGCTCCTCTATAGCTACCTCTTGTCGAAGAGCGAATTTCATGTCGAGATGCCCGCCGAGACATCCTCGCCCGACCGCCGCTACGCCTTCACGGCTTATGCTGAACTTCTGTTGCTCATTCTTGAGCTTTCGGGTATCAACGTAGCCAAAAAGTTCCTATATATGCCGTCTGAGGCAATCTCATCAGCCAGATTCTATAAAACCAAATTTGCGCTCGCGCTCAGCGAGAACCCTGATGTCCGGACATTGATTGACACGTATGCGGAGCGTATGGCCGCATATGACGGTGTTGTTGACCGTCTGGCTGCCGGGCTTCGCAACATGCCCGCTTACCGCACATTCAGCAAAGTGAAAGCAACGGATGTCACGGCTTCCGATGAAATCGCATTTTGGTCCGCAGCCCTGCGTATGCTTGTCAAGAACCGGGAGCTGCTTGAGGCTATGCGTACCGACGTAAATTTCTCTTCGCGTGGTCTCGAAATGGCATCCAAAATGCTGCTTGCTACGTTAGGAGATTTCAATGACACGCGCTCCTTGTTGGTTAACTGCCGCAAGGACCTGCGCCGCTCGCTTGACGAGGCATATAATCTTTATCACTGGTTACTCTGGCTCCCGGTTGAGATTGTGCGGGCCGAAGATGCGCGCCTCGATGCGAATGCCAACAAGTATCTGCCGACCGAAGAAGACCTGCATCCTGACCGCAGGTTCGTTGACTCGAAGTTTGTCGAGCACATTTCACGTCACCCGGGAATGCTGGCATATGTCAATGACAAAGGCATTTCGTGGAATGATGATTTGGCTCTGATTCCGCGATTGTCTGAAATGGTAATCAATTCCGAGTCTTATAAGGAGTATATGTCGACGCCTGGCGAGAAGACTCTTGAGGAGGAAGCCGAACTTTGGCGCACACTGTTCAAGAAGGTTATTCTTCCGTCTGATGCCCTCGCAGAGGCCATGGAGAATAAATCGATTTTCTGGAACGACGATCTCGAAGTCATGGGCAGTTTTGCAATCAAAACATTCAAACGTCTTGCCGTGAACCCTGTCGAAGATTTACTGCCTGAGTTCAAAGATGACGAAGATGCGGAGTTCGGATCAACTCTGTTTGACGCAGCAGTCGCCAATTATGATGAGTATCGAGCCCTCATCGATGAGTTCGTAAACACCAAGAAGTGGGATGCCGAACGAATAGCATTGATGGATATCGTTATCCTTGTGGCGGCCATTGCCGAGGCATCATGTTTTCCCAACATTCCGCTGACGGTAACCGCCAACGAGTATGTCGAGATTGCCAACTGGTATTCAACCGCGCGAAGCGGTGCGTTCGTCAACGGCATGCTTGCATCCATTGCCGAGAAATTGCGCAGCGAAGGAAAGATTGTCAAGAAATTCAACTAATAATCAATACGTTTAATCATTAAAACTGAAAACAATGTCACCCGAAATTCAAAGCTGGGGAATGATTATTCTCCTCATCGTAGTGTTCTACTTTTTTATGATTCGCCCGCAGCAGAAGCGCCAAAAGGAAACCAAGAAGTTTCGCGAAGCACTCGCAAAGGGCTCTAAAGTCATGACTGCCGGCGGCATTCACGGAACAGTATCTGAAATCAATGAAAAGAACGGAACCGTATTGCTCGAGATTGCCAATGGCGTGCGTATACGCGTAGAACTCAGTATGATCTATCCTTCTGCAGCTGAAGCTCAGGCCGATTCTGCCAATCCTGTGAATGTCGAAAAGAAATAAAACAGGCTTTTCACGCTCTACGCGTAAGTGGGCGGTCGCAGTGCGTCGCCTGCTTCGCAGTTCTCGAGGCAAGGATATCCTGATATTCTGCTGCTTTCTCGGCGTGAGCTATATTTTCTGGGTCATCATGACTCTTAACGATGATATTCAGCAGGATGTCAAGGTCAACCTGGAAATAACCAACATTCCCGAGAATTACACCTTCATCAGTGAACCGCCAAGTTTTTTGCAGGTTGGACTGAGAGATAAAGGCACTCTTCTCGCCAACTATTCTCTCAGTGGCACAAGAACTGTAAAAATCAATTATGGCGACTTTGCATTCAATGAAGAGGAGGACCGCCTGACGTTGACCGAACAACAACTGAATTCACGTCTGCGTGCGCTTTTTGACCCGACAACACAGATTATCAGCGTGAGGCCGGATTCACTGAGTTTCATAGTTACAGACCGTGCTCCCACGCAGGCCCGGGTGGTTCCCGATGTTGAGGTTTCTCCGGCAAGCCAATTCGTCATTTCTGGCCCGGTTGAAGTTGAACCCGATACCGTAAAGGTCTACTCTGCCCGCCATTTACGCATTCGCCCGTCGAAAGTAAAGACTGTGAAAATAACGCGATCTGACCTGCGCGATACTCTTGTTGCCGAAGTTCGCTTGCAGCCGGAACCCGGAATACGCATCGAGCCTTCCAAAGTGAAACTCACGGTTCCCGTAGAACCACTGATTTCAAAGAAACGCGAAGTTAGCATTCAACTGGTCCATGCTCCCGAGAACTCAAACGTGGTGCTCTTCCCGTCGCGGGCACATGTCAGCTATCTGCTGCCGATGAGTATGTATAATTCGGAAAATGTCATCATCACGGCAACTGCCGACTACGCGCGCCGTGAGAATGGTAAGATTCCGTTGGCCGTAGGGGCCCTGCCGTCGTATTATCGCGGAGTTGAGTTGTCGGCCGACTCGGTTGACTACTTGATTGAACGCAAAACCGACCACATAGACAATCCCGCGACGGATTAACCGAAATGAAGCATATAACTGCAATAACCGGAGGCATCGGAGCAGGCAAATCGGTTGTGTGCCATGCGCTTCGTTCTCTCGGGTATCCGGTATATGATTGTGATGTCAACGCCAAGTTGCTGATGAACTCCGACGCGGAGATAAAAAGGCGTATAGCTGATGAAATTACTCCGGCAGCAATCAACGAAGACGGCAGCATATGCCGCAGCAAGCTTTCCAAATGTGTATTTTCAGATTCTGACAAACTGAAAAAACTGAACGCCATTGTTCATGGGGCTGTTGGACATCATTTCAGACAATGGGCCGGTAAGCAGCACGCACGACATATTTTCGTGGAGACAGCGATATTGTATGAAAGCGGGTTTGACCGATTTGTTGATGATGTATGGGAAGTCACCGCACCGATCGATATGCGCGTTCAGAGGGTCATGAAACGAAACGGGCTCACTCGCGATGAGGTAGAGCGTAGAATCGCATCTCAGAACGCCGGGGTCAATCCGGCTCATCTTATTATTGTCAATGACGAAAACACTCCTCTCCTCCCGAGAATCATGGAATTATTGAACGATACTTTTGACAGGGAGCATCTCTGGCATCCTTACACCTCGACAATCAATCCGCTGCCAACGTATCTCGTTGAAAGTTGCCGCGGATGCAAAATAATCCTTGAGGACGGTCGTGAACTGATCGACGGAATGGCCTCATGGTGGTGTCAGATTCACGGTTATAACAATCCGCGCCTTAATGCGGCCGTTGAACGCCAGCTGAAGTCAATGAGCCATGTGATGTTTGGCGGTCTGACCCACAGGCCTGCTATTGAGCTTGGCAAGAAACTGCTTGAACTGGCACCGCCGTCAATGAATAATATTTTTTATGCAGATTCGGGGTCGGTAGCCATTGAAGTTGCGATGAAAATGGCAATCCAGGCGGCAGTCAGTCGCCATGCCTCGCACAAGCGCACGAATTTTGCGACAATCCGTTCAGGATATCACGGCGACACATGGAACGCCATGAGTGTCTGCGATCCCGTAACAGGCATGCACGGTGCTTTCGGATCGGCACTCCCTGTCCGCTACTTTGCTCCATCGCCCCGGGTTAAGTTCGGTCAAGAGTGGGATCCTGCGGACTTCGAACCTATGGAAAAGATTCTGCGCGAGCATCGGGATGAACTTGCTGGAGTGATTCTCGAGCCGATAGTCCAGGGCGCCGGCGGCATGCGCTTTTACCATCCTCAGTATCTTAGGGAGTTACGTCGTGTCTGCGATGAGTTGGAGATTTATCTGCTTTTTGACGAGGTAGCAACCGGGGTTTGGCGCACGGGGCGTTGTTTCGCCTGCGAACACGCCGGAGTGGAGCCGGACATCATGATGGTAGGCAAGGGACTAACAGGAGGATATATGACCATGAGCGCAGTGCTCACCACCAAGGAAGTGGCCGACACAATCTCTCGCGGAGAGGCCGGAGTTATGATGCACGGCCCGACATTTATGGCAAATCCCCTCTCGTGTGCCGTTGCCCTGGAGTCGCTGACAATGCTTGACGAGGCTGATATGTCAACAATAATCGCCCGTATCGAAAACCGCCTGAACGACCGGCTCGCGCCGGCAAGAGACTTCAACTCTGTTGCCGACGTGAGAGTACTTGGTGCAATTGGTGTTGTTGAGATGAAAGAGCCGGTTGATTTAGGGTCGTTCCAAAAGCAGTGTGTCGAACGTGGCATATGGGTCCGTCCGTTTGGACGCAATGTATATGTTATGCCTCCATACGTCATCTCAGACAACGAACTGGACACGTTGGTGACCCAAATGCTTGAGATTATCAAATGATGAACTACTATTCGGAAGTCCTTGAGTCGCTGCGTTCGTCCAATAACCTGAGGCGAATTCCGGAAGATACTGTTTCCCGCAATGTCATAGATCTCAGCTCCAACGACTATCTCGGCATCGGGGAGGATGAGGAGTTGAAACGTCGTTTTCTTGACAATATGACGGAACTGCCAGCGTTCTCAGCATGTGCATCCCGGCTTTTGGCCGCGAAACAGAAAGAGTTTACGGCACTGGAATCATTGCTTGGCGACCTTTACGGGTGCCCTACCCTGTTGTTTAATTCCGGTTATCACGCCAATGTCGGTGCAGTATCAGCTCTGGCAAAGGGACGGACACTGATAGTTGCCGACAAACTTGTTCATGCGTCGATAATCGACGGCATGATGCTATCCAAAGCACGATTTGAGCGCTTCCGCCACAATGACGTTGCCCATCTTCGTCTGATTCTCGATAAAAATGCCAATGATTTCGAGCGCGTGCTGATTGTATGCGAATCGGTTTATTCGATGGATGGCGATATTGCTCCACTCGCAGAGATTGCCGATGCAAAGACTCCTAATTCACTTTTATATGTTGATGAAGCCCACGCTTTCGGCGTGCTTGGCCGGGGAGGTCTCGGAATTGCCGTCGACAATCCATCGGTCGATGTCATTGTCGGCACCCTCGGAAAGGCAGTGGCGTCGGTCGGTGCGTTCATTGCCGTACGCGATCCCGACGTCCGAGAGTATCTCGTAAATTCGGCCCGGTCTCTGATTTTCTCAACCGCCATTCCTCCGATAAATTGTGCATGGAGTCGGTTTGTCATCGAGCATCTGGACCAAATGGATGCCCGACGTGAGCATCTTCGGACGCTTTCTTCTGAACTCGGCAAGATTCTCGGCACGTCTGCCCCAACCTATATCCAGCCACTCATCGTCGGTGATAGTGGCCGGGCCCTCGCGCTGTCATCCAAACTGTTCGAACATGGCTTCAAAGTGTTGCCGATACGCACTCCGACAGTGCCTCCAGGGACCGAGCGTCTCCGCTTCAGCTTATCTGCAAACCTAACCGTTGATCAACTTTTGCCACTTGAAAATCTCCTTCATATCAAAGACTGACAAACCGCGACTGTTGTTGATTTATTCGGGCTGGAGCGTCACACCGGACTTCTTCTACAACGTTGTCTGCCCGGGTTACGACATCGCTGTTGCCCACGATTATTCGGCACTGCAGACTGTCGAATTGCCCGGATATGACGAGGTTGTGCTGATTGCCTGGTCGCTCGGTGTACATGCGGCGGAATTGACAGCAGGATGTTTGCCGCTGACTTTGACCGTCGCGGTAAACGGCACTCCCGAACCCGTAAGTGACACGAAAGGAATTCCCGTGGCCATCTTCGAGTCAACCGCCGCCGGTCTGAGTGAGCAGACTCTGGCTAAATTCCGGCGCCGCATGGGAGCCCCGACAGCTTCAAGAGGTGAGCGCACGATTGAGTCGCTGAAAGCTGAACTCGACGGCTTCCCACGCGAATGCGTGGATTTTCGTTGGGACCGGGCCGTAATATCTTCCGATGACCGCATTTTCCCTGCCGCCAACCAGAGGGCCTCATGGTCCGGGAGAGCCGAGATTGCGGAGATACATGGATCTCATACTCCCGACTTTCAGGAAATAATATATCGATTTGTCATTGACAAATCACTGATGACCTCACGCTTTGCACGCGGACATAAAACGTACGACAATGCCGCGGACATGCAACATCGTATTGCCGATCATCTTTTCTCACTTTGGCAAAAACACGGTCCGGTGCAGGGCGATATTCTTGAAATCGGCGTCGGGACAGGATATTTCACCGGCCTTTACCGCCAAAAAGTAAACTCCCTGACCTTATGGGACATGGCTCCGGCTTCCGAGGCGGTTGTATGCGCCGACGCCGAAGTCGAAATCCGTCATGTTAATGCCGAATTCGATGCCATTGTGTCGGCCTCGACAATTCAGTGGTTCAACTCTCCTGCGGCGTTCATACTTCAATGTCTCCGCGTTGTAAAGCCCGGTGGACTTGTTGTGATTTCAACTTTTGGACCTCAGACTTTTTCAGAACTTACCGAGGCAGGGGCCGTGCCGTTACCATATCTTCCCGAAGAGTCATTGCGCAGGATTGTGCCTGACGGGTTTTCTATTCTTGAGCTACACTCCGGTATTATCAAAAAAATGTTCCGCGAGCCGATTGACGTGCTCGACCATATGCGCAAAGCCGGGGTGAACGCACGCAGCGCTTCTTGCTCCATTCGCGAACTGATACGCCGATACCCCCGCACGACCGACGGCCGCTGCTCACTCACATATCAACCGATCTACATGATTTTAAGAAAGCAATGAACAACGTTATATTCATCAGCGGCATTCATACCGATGCCGGAAAAAGCTATGCAACAGGATGGTACGCGCGCAAACTAATGGACGATGGCAAACGCGTTGCAACTCTGAAATTCATTCAGACGGGTAATATCGGACACTCGGAAGACATCGACGTACACCGCCGCATAATGGGATGCACCCTGCCCGAAGACACAACAGGACTTACCGCGCCACAGATATTCAGTTACCCATGCTCCCCCCAACTCGCTGCAGAGATTGATGGTCGCCCGATTGATTTTAACACGATTGACGCCGCGATTGAAACCCTAAGCCGCAGCTACGATGTTGTACTCGTCGAGGGCGCCGGCGGGCTGATGGTTCCACTGGCCGATGATTTCTGGACGATAGACTATATTGCCTCACGTTCGCTGCCGGTCATTCTTGTAACAAACGGAACGCTCGGCTCAATCAACCATACCCTCCTATCATTTGAAGCCCTGGAGCGACGGGCCATTCCTATGACCGCAGTCATCTACAACACACACTTCGACAGTTCCGACCAACGAATTGCCGCCGATACCGTCGGCTTTATCCGACGTTACCTTGCCCGCCGCCATCCCTCCACTCCCCTTATCTTCGCCCCCTCGCTCCCCCTCCCCACCTATACCTTTATGTAAAACGTCGAAGATGTGTCGGATGTGCTTTACTTCCGCGGGGGCAGGTCCTCCCAGGTGACGTCGGTGATTTGCGACTCTGTTACGTGAGTCGTCGTGGAGCTTTTGTCATCCTCGGCGGGAGTCGTCTGCGACACCCGGGTCTCAGTAAACTCTATGTATTCCCCGACTGCAGGGTCTATTTTCTTTTTGGCCCCCGACCGCGGCTCTTGCTGCGGTTGCTGCCTGCGTTGTTGTTGCTGTTGAGCCTGCTTGAACGTGTTTTGCCACTGACGGGAAACACGCACGAGCCTGATAAACGGTGAGATTAAAAGAAACCACACCAGCAAGATTATAATGATTGCAAAGAACAATGACATAGTGAAAGAAGCGAGAGTGGGAGATAGGAATTTTATGCGAGTTTACGCGAAGCCAACGTATAGATGGCTCCATAGAGGAAATATAGGGCAACAGTCACCGCAAGACCCGGAACTCCAATCCAAATAAGCATGGCAACCGCTATGATTATCAACATGAAGCGCGGATTATTCTCCCGTCCGAACTTGAAATTGTGGAATTTCAGTGAGGGAAGACGTACCGGCGCAACCATTGCGAAAGCTACCAAAGTGACCATCAAGGCATAAGTCCATACCTGCGACTGCTCCGGAGGGAAATTCTTCCAAAAAGCGACCATGCCGATCCAAAACAGGGCATTGGCCGGGATAGGCAACCCGATGAAGCCGTCGGTCTGACGTGTGTCAACATTGAAGCGCGCGAGACGCACCGCGCCACAGACAACAATCAGCAGTGCGAAATATGACGCCGGCGCCGGGAGCATCATATAGACAATAGCCGCAGGGGCAAGACCGAAACTGACAACGTCGCACAGAGAATCCAGTTCCTTGCCCATTTCTGAATATGCACCGAGCGCACGCGCAATGGCGCCGTCGAGAAAGTCAAACACCGCAGCCGCAATAATGGCAATGCAGGCATAATCAAACTTTTCGTGAAAGGCAAGAGCCAAAGCGACACAACCCGACGTGATATTCAGGCAAGTTACGAGATTCGGTGTATTGGAGCGGATTTTATTGCTCATTGTCGATATTTTCAGAGATATTCGGGCGCAGACGTGCTATAGGAGTAACACCGCCGACGGTTTTTTGGTTTATTTCCGTCAGAATTTCCGTGCCGAGAGGAAGATAAATGTCGACCCGCGACCCGAACTTGATGAAGCCCATATGGTCTTCGATGTTTGCGGCATTGCCGGGTTCGGCATAGGTCACGATACGGCGGGCCATCGCTCCGGCGACCTGACGCATAAGAATCTCCTGGCCGTCATCGGTGCGTATAACCACGGTTGAACGCTCGTTTTCAGTACTCGATTTAGGCAACCATGCGCTAAGAAAGCGGCCGCTATGGTGAGTAACATAGATTACCTCGCCGTCGACCGGAAACCAGTTGGCATGGACATCAAGAATAGTCATGAAAACACTGACCTGAATGCAACGGCGCTTGAGATACTCAGGCTCGTAGGTTTCCTCGAGGGCAACCACCTTGCCGTCGACAGAACTGACAACAACGTTTTCGCGGTCGCCTGTAAAGTTTCGCTTCGGAGATCTGAAAAAGTTCACCAACAAGAGATAGAACACAGACGTGACCGACGAAATAATCACGCCGGCGACCGTTGATGTCCACCACACGAGTATGTTGACAATCAGCAGCAACGCAAGTGTAACAAGCAGAATATCTGTCCCCTCACGGTGCAGTCTGACACGCTTAAGTGTTTTCTTAACCTTGCCCATTTCAAATTTATACGGGTGCAAAGTTACAAAAATTTTCTTAAAAACAAATAAATGCGTAACTTTGCACACACAAATAAACCCTAAACAATAAACCTATAAACCTCGGGGTGAAAGCCCGAATAAGATATGGCAGTAGAACTTCAACATTTAACCAAACGCAGCGAGAACTACTCGCAATGGTATAACGACCTCGTCGTAAAGGCCGACCTCGCCGAGCAGAGCGCCGTGCGCGGTTGCATGGTAATCAAGCCCTATGGCTACGCAATATGGGAGAAGATGCAACAACAGCTCGACAAGATGTTCAAGGAAACAGGACATCAGAACGCCTACTTCCCTCTGCTTATCCCGAAGTCATTCCTCTCACGCGAGGCCGAACACGTTGAAGGCTTTGCAAAGGAATGTGCCGTTGTCACTCACCATCGCCTGATGAACGACCCCGACGGCGGCGGCGTTGTTGTTGACCCCGAGGCCAAACTCGAAGAGGAACTGATTATCCGTCCCACGTCCGAAACCATTATCTGGAACACATATAAGAACTGGATTACGAGCTATCGCGACCTGCCCATACTCGTCAACCAGTGGGCAAACGTGATGCGTTGGGAAATGCGCACACGAATGTTTCTGCGTACCGCCGAATTCCTCTGGCAGGAAGGCCATACAGCCCATGCAACCTCCGACGAGGCTCAGGCCGAAGCCATCAAGATGCTCAACGTCTACAAGACTTTTGCCGAAAAATACATGGCCGTCCCCGTAGTGACCGGCGTCAAGACCGCCAACGAACGCTTTGCCGGCGCTCTCGAGACCTACACCATCGAGGCCATGATGCAGGACGGCAAGGCCCTGCAGAGCGGCACGAGCCACTTCCTCGGCCAGAACTTTGCAAAAGCGTTCGACGTCAAGTTCGTCAACAAGCAGAATGAGCTTGAATACGTATGGGCAACGTCATGGGGCGTTTCAACCCGACTTATGGGTGCGCTTATCATGACCCACTCCGACGACAACGGCCTCGTGCTCCCGCCCCACCTGGCGCCCATCCAGGTCGTAATCGTCCCCATCTACAAAAACGACGAGCAACTCAAAGCCGTGACCGACAAAATCATGCCCGTCATCGAAGCGCTCCGCGCCAAAGGCATCAGCGTCAAATATGACGACGCCGACAACCGACGTCCCGGCTTCAAATTCGCCGACTACGAACTCAAAGGCGTGCCCGTACGCCTTGCAATCGGCGCCCGCGACCTCGAGAACGGCACGGTTGAAATCATGCGCCGCGACACCCTCGAGAAAGAGGTTGATAGCTTCGACACCATCGTCGAGCGCATCCCCATGCTGCTCGAGGAAATCCAGGACAACATCTACCGCAAAGCCTTGAAACACCGCGAAGATATGACCTATAAGGTCGACACCTACGAAGACTTCAAAGCTCAGCTCGAAAAGGGCGGCTTCATTCTGGCACACTGGGACGGGACCCCCGAAACCGAAGAGCGCATCAAAGACGAAACCAAAGCAACGATTCGCTGCATTCCTATGGACGCTCCCGAGGAGGAGGGCGTGGACATGCTCACCGGCAAGCCCTCGCACCGCCGCGTAATCTTTGCGCGCAACTATTAAGTGGGGCCGCCGGGCGGTCCGTCGCGCGTCGCTCAGTTCGACGTGAGGAAAGTCCGGGCAACGCAGAGCGCCATATTACCTAACGGGTAGCTGTCGGAATTCATAACGGCAGAGTAGCGTGACAGAAAATAACCGCCTGCCCCGCTCGCCGGAGCAGGTAAGGGTGAAAAGGTGAGGTAAGAGCTCACCGGGGCCGATGGCAACATTGGCCGCCGCACGCCTTATGTGTTGCAAGGTCAAGTATACCGGCAATTAAGGGTTGCTCGCCCGCTGCCGGGGGGTAGACTGCGAAGATAAATGACGGTCCGGCGACGCCGTTCGCCCGCGCGATAACGACACCGCCGACATAACCCGGCTTATAACCCGGCCGCCCCACTTTTTTTCAACAACGCAATATTCGGCCGGACAACTCCGTTATTATTGCGAATGAAACTCAGAAATTTCAAATGGGTGCTGACCCTCACATGCGTCATGTTGTCTGTCGCCGCCATGGCACAATATGGTGGCACGACGGCATATAACTTCATGGATGTCAGCGGTTCATCCAGAATATACGGACTTGGCGGGGTCAATATATCGACAATCGACGCCGATGACGTCATGACAACCGACCAGAACCCCGCCCTGCTCGGGCCGGAGATGTCGAGATCAATCGGCATAGGCTATATGCGCTACGTCGGCGGCTCAAATTTCGCATCGGCCAAGTTCGCCCACTCCGCCGGCGAGAACGGCGCCTGGAGCGCAGGACTTCATTACTACGGCTACGGCTCTATAAAAACCGCCCTGCCCGACGGAACAATCACTGGCTCATCCTCGCCGCTCGACATGGCATTCTCGGCAACGTACAGCCACAATATCGGCTCACGCTGGCGCGGAGGCATTGCCCTGAAGTTCCTCTATAGCTCCTACGCCGGCTATAACGCGCTGGCAATAGCAACCGACCTGGGCGTAAACTACTTTGACGACGAATATGACACGTCGCTCTCGCTGGTGGTTGCCAATCTTGGCGGTCAAGTCAAGAAGTTCCATGAACGCGCCGACAAGTTGCCGATCGACGTGCGCCTCGGCTGGACAAAAAGCATCGGCAGCTCTCCATTCTACGTAAACCTGACGGCCTGGAACCTCACCAAATGGCACATGCCCTACTGGAACCACGATCACGAAGAGGGAACCGGCGGCGAGATGGTCGACAATTTTTTCAGCAACTTCTTCCGCCACATGATTTTCGCGATTGAATGGAAACCGTCTGACTGCTTCTATGTAGACCTCGCGTATAACCATAAGATAAAAACCGACATGGCAACGTATTCACGCAACTTTTTCAGCGGCTTCTCGATAGGCGCCGGACTGAGGGTGCGCGCATTCGGAATCGGGCTGTCGTTCGCACAGCCCCATAAGAGCGCGGCGACTTTAATGCTGAACATAACGACAAATCTATATGACTTCTAACGAACTCAAGCCCATCATAATCGCTATCGACGGCTACTCTTCGTCGGGCAAAAGCAGCATGGCCAAGACCCTGGCACGCAAAATCGGCTACCGTTATATAGACACCGGTGCAATGTATCGCGCCGTTACGCTCCTGGCAATGGAACAAGGCCTGATTTCCGGGGGCAAGGTCAATGAACCCGCACTGATAAACGCCCTGGCCGATGCCGACATCAACTTCGCAGTCAGCCCCGACGGGCAGCACACACTGCTCAACGGACGCGACATTGAAACTGAAATCCGCTCGTTGGAGGTCAGCGCCAACGTAAGCACCATTGCGGCAATCCCGGCAGTGCGCCGCGACCTCGTTGCCCGCCAACGCGCCTACGGCAATGAAAAAGGCATCGTCATGGATGGCCGCGACATTGCAACCACCGTGTTCCCGGAGGCCGAGCTTAAGATTTTCGTCAATGCCCCGGCCGAAGTGCGCGCCGAACGCCGTTTCAAAGAACTCTCGGCAAAGGGCGTCACTGCGACCTACGAGGAGGTGCTTGAGAACGTTCGCCACCGCGACCATATCGACACGACCCGCGCCGAAAGCCCATTGCGACGAGCCGACGACGCCATTGATCTCGACAATAGCGACATGACCATAGCGGAACAAGACGCTTGGTTGATTGAACAATATGAGCAGGCCGCGCGTAGAAATTGATTCCGACAGCGGTTTCTGCTTCGGAGTGACCCGCGCTATCAGCAAAGCCGAAGAGAAACTTAACCGCTCGGGACGCCTTTATTGTCTCGGCGACATCGTTCATAACTCCGACGAGGTAGACCGCCTGCGTCGGCGCGGACTAGAAACTATAAGCCACGAGCAGATGGCCGCGCTCAGGAACGTCACGGTCTTGCTCCGCGCCCACGGTGAGCCTCCCTCGACCTACGAACTCGCCCGAAGGAACAATATCGAGATTATCGACGCGACATGTCCCGTGGTGCTCAAACTCCAGCAACGGATAAAAACCGCCTACGACAGCCCCGAGGCTCCGCAGATTGTTATCTACGGCAAGCCGGGCCATGCCGAAGTCAACGGACTGCTCGGCCAGACCGACGGCAATGCCCGGGTGGTAGAAAGCGAAGAAGACCTCGCGGCCGTTGACCCCTCACGCCCAACCCGGCTCTATTCACAGACAACCAAGAGTGTTGACGGCCTCCACCACATAGAGCAAGCGCTTGAACGCCGCATGAACCCGGGAGTGGAGTTTCAATCGTTCGACACGATTTGCCGCTCTGTTGCAAACCGGGTAGAAAAACTCCGCGATTTTGCCCGCACCCACGACGTCATCATCTTCGTTGCCGGACGCAAAAGCTCAAACGGACGCTTTCTATACGAGAAATGCAAAGCCGAAAACCCCCGCACCTACTTCATCTCAACCGCTGCGGAATTTGACCGCACTACGGTCAACGACGCCGAGAGCATCGGCATTTGCGGGGCAACATCAACGCCACGATGGCTCATGGAACAGGTCCGCGACATAATTGAAAATCCCGATCAATCATGAAAAAACTTCTCTTCTCAATTCTTTGTGCAATATCGCTCTGCCTGCTTGCATGCAGCGAAAAAGAGCTGCCCGCCAACGCCCATGACGCCGCCGAACAGGGTCGCGCAGACGCCCGCGCGCTCTGTGACGCGAACTATACCACCGACAGCGACCTGCATGCCGCACTGCTCGCCGTCAAAGCGCGCGAATGGGAAATGCGACGCAGCGGTGACTCAATCGGTGCGTCGGCTTATATCTCGGCATTCAAGCAAGAGCTAAAAGAAACCGACCATAACCTCGCCCGGAAAGTATTGTGATATATCCCGATTCGTTTGAACGGAAAATCGGCTTCGCCGCCGTCCGAAAGGCAGTGGCCGACGAATGTCTGACCGATGCGGGACGCGAATTCGCATCCCGCGAAATAACTTTTAAGACCGACTTCCACTCGTTGTGCGCCGCGCTGGAGGCCACGGCGGAAATGACCGACATTATCGGCTCCGACGCCGATAACCTGCCGCTCGGACGCGTTGCCGACATACGTCGCCCCATCCTTGCCGTCAGAGTCGAAGGCACATTCCTGCCGGCCGACGAACTCGCAGCCGTGCGCAACTCGCTCTACGCTTTCGGTGAAATTGTGACTTTTTTTAACCGCGCCGCCCAAAACGGCCTTTATCCCCGCCTCTCGACAATTGCCTCCGCCATCGGCATATTTTCCGAACCGGTGCGGTATATCGACCGTGTGATTGACCGCTACGGCAACGTGCTTGACTCCGCCTCGCCGGAACTTGCGGAAATTCGCCGCTCGATTTCACGCACCCGGGGTTCAATGGCCGCAACAATGCGCCGCGTAGTGGCCGAAGCCGTCGCTGCAGGATTCGTCGACGCCGACGCGGCGCCATCGATGCGCGACGGACACATGGTCATTCCCGTCAGCCCGATGAACAAGCGTAAAGTAAACGGTATCGTCCATGACGAATCCGCCTCCGGAAAAACAGTATTCATTGAGCCGGCAGAAGTTGTGCAGACAAACAACCGCCTGCGGGAACTGCAAATTGAGGAACGGCGCGAAGTTGCCCGCATTTTGCTCGCCCTCACCGCAGAGCTTCGCCCCCACATCCCGGCAATTCTTGACTCATGCCTCGTTGCCGCCGAACTCGACTTCATTCAGGCAAAGGCCCTCTATGCCCGCCAAATCAATGGCCGGCTGCCTCAAATTTCTCCCGACCCTGAAATGGAATGGTATCATGCCTGCCACCCCGGACTGCTCACCTCGCTTCGCGCCCAGGGTAAGGAAATAGTGCCCCTCGACATACACCTCACCCCCGAGCGACGCCTGCTGATTGTCAGCGGCCCCAACGCAGGCGGTAAGTCAGTGACCCTAAAGACTGTGGGCATCGTTCAATACATGCTTCAGTGCGGCCTGCTGCCTCCGCTCTACGAGAACTCGCGGATGGGACTGTTCGACAACATTTTCATTGACATCGGCGATGACCAAAGCATTGAAAACGACTTGTCGACCTACTCCTCTCACCTGACCCACATGAAGCACTTCATGGCCCGCGGCAACGAGCAGACCCTCGTACTCATCGACGAATTCGGCACCGGCACCGAGCCGCTGATTGGCGGAGCCATAGCCCAGGCCATTCTTGCGCGCTTCGCCGAGCTGCACATCTGGGGCGTCATCACGACCCACTATCAGAATCTCAAGCAACTCGCCGAGGAGACCCCGGGGTTGGTCAACGGCTCCATGCTCTATGACCGCCAGAAAATGGAACCGATGTTCCGCCTCGTTGTCGGCACGGCGGGAAGCTCCTTCGCAATAGAAATCGCACGCAAAATCGGGCTCCCTGAAGACATTGTCAACGCCGCCAAGGAGATTGTCGGGACAGACTACGTCAACATGGACAAGTATCTCCTCGACATCGCCCGTGACCGTCGCTACTGGGAAAACAAACGCATGGCCATTCGCCAGAAAGAGAAAAAAATAGAATCTACCCTCGCAGAATATCAGGCACAGGCCGAAGGCCTCAGGACTCACCGCCGCGAAATTATTGCCGACGCCAAAGAGCAGGCACGCCAAATCATTGAGGGCTCCAACGCCGCAATAGAACGCACAATCCACGAAATTCGCAAAGTTCAGGCTGACCGCGACGCAACCAAGCAGCTCCGTCAGAAACTCCACGATGAACAGAAAAGCATGATAGAGGCCGACAATAACCACCCCCTGCTCAGCAAGGTCCCGAAAGCCAAAAAGCCGCGCCCCGTCAAGCAACCGGAAGCCCTGCGCCCCATTGTCGTTGGCGACTACGTCAAGCTCGAAGGTCAGGAAATGCCCGGCGAGGTTCTCGAAATCCGGGGACGCAACGCAACGGTCAGCTTCGGAATGCTCCGCACGACCGTCAAACTCGACCGCCTGCACCACTCCCTACAGAAACCACAGACCATTGCACCGACGCAGGCGGCAATCGCTTCAGGCGAGCAGCATCATGCCCGACGTCTTGAATTCAAACAGGAGATTGACGTGCGCGGAATGCGCGCCGACGAAGCCCTACAGGCCGTCACCTACTTTATCGACGATGCCATACGCTTCTCCTCTCCACGCGTTCGCATTCTCCACGGCACCGGAACCGGCGCCCTGCGCCAGGCAATCCGCCGGTACCTTAAAACCGTCCCAGCAGTCACCGACTTCCGCGACGAAGACGTCCGCCTCGGCGGCGCCGGCATAACCGTCGTCACCCTCTGACACCGTTGACACCCCTCTTAAGCGATTTTTACATAATATCGCCTAACTTTGCATTTGTTGTTGGACTTCTACATAACTATGTTGCACTTGCCACTTGACTCTGCACAGGAGCGAAATCGGGTGGATTTTTGCGGAGGAGGGGATTTTTTCGTAACTTTGCGGGCAATTGAAAATTTTACCAAGATATAATATGAAGAAGGAATTCAAGAGGACTTTGGTAACCACTGCCCTACCCTATGCCAACGGACCTGTGCACATAGGTCATCTTGCGGGCGTATATGTACCCGCGGATATATACACACGCTATCTGCGCCTGAAAGGCGAGGAAGTAATCATGATTGGCGGCAGTGACGAACATGGTGTACCTATCACTATCAAAGCAAAACGCGAGGGGGTGACCCCTCAGGATATTGTTGACCGCTATCATAATATTATCAAAACCTCAATGGAGGAGCTGGGCATATCATTCGACATATACTCACGCACGACCAGCGACATCCACTCGGAGACAGCATCGGAATTTTTCCGCCACCTCTATGAGAAAGGCGAGTTCATCGAGAAAACTGCTATGCAGCTTTATGACGAGAAGGCAGGACAGTTTTTGGCCGACCGCTATGTAACGGGCGAGTGCCCACATTGTCATAATCCACGCGCGTATGGCGACCAATGTGAACAATGCGGCACATCATTATCGCCCACAGAGCTCATCAACCCGAAGAGCGCACTGACGGACACGACCCCGGTAATGCGCGAGACTTTCCACTGGTATCTGCCTCTGGATAAATGGCAGGAACATCTGAGCCATTGGATTCTCGACGAGCACCAGGAATGGCGCACAAACGTTTACGGCCAGTGCAAGTCATGGCTCGACATGGGACTGCAGCCGCGCGCAGTGAGCCGCGACCTCGACTGGGGCGTGCCCGTGCCGGTAGAGGGCGCCGAGGGGAAAGTACTCTACGTATGGTTCGACGCTCCCATCGGCTACATTTCAAACACCAAAGAGCTTCTGCCCGAGAGTTGGGAGAAGTGGTGGAAAGATCCCGAGACACGTATCATCAACTTCATCGGCAAAGACAATATAGTTTTCCACTGCATAGTTTTCCCGGCAATGCTATCGGCGTATGGCGACGGCTATCAGTTGCCCGACAACGTTCCGGCCAACGAATTCCTCAATCTTGAGGGCGACAAGATCTCAACCTCGCGCAACTGGGCTGTGTGGCTCCACGAATATCTGCGCGAGTTTCCCGGCAAACAGGACGTGCTCCGCTACGTGCTGACCGCAAACGCCCCCGAGACAAGAGACAACGACTTCACATGGGCAGACTTCCAGGCACGCAACAACAGCGAGCTCGTAGCCATACTTGGCAACTTCGTCAACCGTGTAGTAGTCCTCATCAACAAGTATTTCAACGGCTCGGTTCCGGCAGTGACCACCCCGGAGCCGATAGACAACGATGCTCTCAAAGAGATTGGAGACCTGAAAGAGCGCCTGAGCGGGTTGCTCGACAACTTCCACTTCCGCGACGCTCAGAAAGAGGCGATGAACATGGCCCGCGTCGGCAACAAATACTTGCAAGAAACGGAGCCGTGGAAACTCTGGAAAACCGACCCCGAGCGTGTTGCCACAGTGCTGAACACCGCATTGCAGATTACCTCCAATCTCGCCATTGCTTTCGAACCGTTCCTGCCGTTCATGTCTGCGAAACTCTGTAAAATTCTCGGGCTCTCGGATTTGAGCTGGGATATGCTGGGACACACCGACATCGTCAGCGCCGGAACTCAACTCGGAGAGGCAGAACTGCTCTTTGAAAAAATCGACGACGCGGCAATCGAAGCCCAGCTGCAGAAGCTGCAGAAAGCTAAAGAAGATAACGCCAAAGCAGCATGGAAGCCTGAACCCGTCAGCGAGAACGTTGACATTGAACTCTTTGCGAAATGCGACATCAGAGTCGGCACAATCCTCGAGTGCGTAAAAGTTCCGAAAGCCGACAAACTGCTGCAATTCAAAATTGACGACGGCACAGGCGAACCGCGCACCATTGTCAGCGGCATCGCCAAATATTACGCCCCCGAAGACCTTGTCGGCAAACAAGTATGCTACATCGCCAACCTCCCGGCCCGCAAACTGAAAGGAGTCGAGAGCTGCGGCATGATTTTAAGCGCTGAAAACCCCGACGGCTCACTGACTGTTATCGGCCCGACAGGACCTGTGTCTCCGGGCTCGAAAGTCGGATAACGTCGGTGCGAAGCATGCGTTTTACGTGAATACATAAATTTATGAAGCCAAAGTTACTGATCATCTACACCGGCGGAACTATCGGCATGATAGAAAACCAAAAGACCGGAGCGTTGGAGCCGTTCGACTTCGACCACCTGATTGACAACGTGCCAAAGGTCAAGATGCTCGACTACGAAATCGAGAATATCCAGTTCGAGAACCCGTTGGATTCGAGCGACATTAACCCTCAGCACTGGTGTGAGATTGCGCGACATATAGAGCGCAACTATGAGAAATTCGACGGCTTTGTAGTGCTTCACGGCACGGACACGATGGCATACACCGCATCAGCACTGTCATTCATGCTTGAAAACTTGCATAAGCCGGTTATAATCACGGGCTCGCAGCTCCCTATCGGCGAAGTTCGCACCGATGGCGAGGAGAACCTCATCACAGCGCTTCAGATTGCGGCATCTATGGGCGAGAACGGCATCCCGACGGTGCAGGAAGTAGCCATCCTGTTCGAGAACTATCTGTGGCGCGGCAACCGCGCCACGAAGATGAGCGCCGACAACTTCAACGCATTCAAGAGCAACAACTATCCATCGCTCGCAAAAATCGGCCTCGGCATACACTTCAACCCCGACGCCCTGATGACCCACAAGGTGATGCGACCGCTTCAGGTCCGATGCAAAATGGACCCGCAGGTAATGTTTCTTGACCTCCACCCCGGAATCAACGAAACCACTCTGCGCCATCTGCTTTCAACCCCGAAAATCAAAGGCATAGTGCTCAAGACCTACGGCGCCGGCAACGGTCCGACAAAGCCCTGGTTCATAGACGCCATCGCCGAGGCATGCAACCGCGGCCTGGTAATCGTCAACGTCAGCCAGTGTGTCAACGGCGGAGTCCACGCCAATCGCTATGTCGGCGCCAACTTGCTGGAACACGCCGGAGTGGTTTCGGGCTATGACATAACATCCGAGGCCGCCATAACGAAACTGATGTATCTTTTCGGCGTCGGACTGGCCCCCGAAGAGGTCAAACAATATCTTGTATATCCCCTTGCGGGCGAAATGACCATTGAACAATGAAGATTCAAAAACTCATCATGCTCAGCCTCGCGATAGGCGCAACAGCCTGCGGCACCCAAAAAGAGACCACCGTCACCCCCGAGATTGTTCAGGCAATGCCGGCGGTGACCCCGACATCGGCTAAAAGCCCGACGGCATCGGCGCTGCCCAAAGCCGTTATCTACAAAATGGAGGGTAACGCAACGATAGCCAACGTGCCGGTTCAGGTATCGCCGTCAAACGGCAGCATTGTCAGCTTCCCCGCACCGGCCGACGTCAGAGGCCAGGAGCCGATAGAGCTAACCGGAGGCTACCTGCTTGACCGCCGTGGCATCGGCCCGAACACACGGTTCACCCGCTGGACCTATTCCGAATATGGCTCCCTTGACCGCGTTCCGACTTCCGGAGAGCTGAAAGCAGCGATTATTCCCGGCGCGCGGGTAACCGATATCCACGTCCTCGACATGACTCCGGCCGAGGCTGCTGCCGACACGGCAGCGATAAACCGGATAATACGCCAATTTTAACATTTCTTAATTAAACCTTTTTGCAACACATCTGTCAAAAAAGCACAACGACAACTTAGGTACAATTATCTATTCGCATCCAACGAAAAGTTCTTTAAAATGTTTCAACGTTTTTTGAATGTGATTGTGTTGCTGCTGGCCGGGGCTGTGACTGCTCCGGCCGCGGTTGTTAAAGGCGTGGTTACCGACAGTTTCGGCGACCCCCTGCCGCAGGCAACAGTGAGACTTCTGAGCGCAAACGCAGACTCGACATTCGTTGCCGGAGTCGCAACGGATCTCAACGGAAAATACAGTTTCTCAAACATAAGGAAAGGCAAGTACATAATTAAAGCCGTCTATCTTGGCTATAAAGACTCAACCCGCCCCATTGCGGTAGGCGACAAGAATCTGACAGCCGACACTCTGAAAATGCAGGAGTCGACCATCGTGTTGAAAGAAGCCGTCGCAATCGGCATCGCAACGCCCGTAAAGGTCATGGAAGACACCATAGAATATAATGCGTCGAGCTACACCACGCCCCCCAACGCCGTTGTCAGCGACCTGCTCAAACGCCTTCCGGGCGTTGAGGTCGGCAGCGACGGCAGCATCACCGCCCAGGGAGAAACGGTGAAGAAGATTCTCATCGACGGCGAAGAATTCTTCAGCGACGACCCCAAAGTGGCGTCGAAAAACATTCCCGTCGACATGGTCAAGTCCGCACAGGTAATCACCCGCAAGAGCGACCTTGCGCGCCTTACGGGAGTCGACGACGGCGAAGACGAGACCGTCATCAACCTCACGGTCAAAGAGGGCATGAAGAAAGGATGGTACGGAAGCATTGCCGGAGGCTACGGCGCCGGCATCGACACCGACGGGAAACCCGAGTGGAACAAGTATAAAGGTTCCTTCATCGTCAACGGCATGATGGGCAAGAACACGGTCACCATTCTCGGAAACGCCAACAACATCAACGACGAAGGCTTCACCGATAACAACGGCAGCCGCTTCCGCCGCTTCGGAGGCCTCAACGGCATCAACACGACGCAGAGCCTGGGCGTCAACTTCAATCTCGGCACGTCGAAGTTCCGCTATGGCGGCAACGTCATGTATAGCCATAATGATCGCGACAACTGGAACCGCACCCACCGACTCAACCTCTTCCAGGACGGCGAGAACACTCAGGACGACTCCGAAACATCGAGCCGCGACAAAGGACATAACCTCATGGCGAACCTGCGCCTGAAATGGGAGCCCGACTCATTCAACACCCTCGACTTCCGCCCCAACTTCTCGCTCAACATCAACGACAGCGAATCGAACTCATTCAACGTCAACTATCTCAGCAGCAGCAACCAGCCGACAACTAACTCACGCAACATCAACTCGAGCCACGGCAAAAGCTACGACATCAACGGCCGACTAATCTACAACCACAAATTCGAAAGCCACCGCGGCCGGTCGTTCTCGATCAGCGCCAACTACTCGTTGACCAACACCCGTGAAGACGAAAAAAGCTGGAGCCGCAACGCCTATTGGCTCACCCGCAACAACACCTCCGCAACCGACAGTCTCTATGAAGACTATCAGGAAATTCATAACCACACCTGGAACAACGGCATCAACGCCCGCGTCAGCTGGACCGAACCCCTCGGCAACGTCAAGAACGGCCACTTTCTCGAAGTGGCCTACATGATGAACTACCGATGGAACAACGCCGACAAGACCGTCTACGACAAACCCCTGAAATATGGCGACGAGACTCCGAATCTGACTGAGGAACAGATTGCCGAGATGCTGACCTGGCGCGACATGAACTGGCGCAACTGGGGAGAATGGGGTCTGAGCGACCGCTGGGCCGGACTGAGCACCGACGAGCTCGACTACGACCCGATAAACTCCAACCGCTTCCGCAACAATTATTTCAACCAGCAAATCCAGCTTGGCTACCGCAAGGTCGCAACCAAATATAACCTCAACGCCGGCATCTCGCTAAACCCGCAGATGAGCCGGTCGACCAACCTGACCAACCCCGACAAGACCATTCCGACGCGTTGGGTATGGAACTACTCGCCGTTCCTGCGCTTCCGCTATAAATTCTCAAAGCAGACAACCCTCAACCTCAACTACTTCGGACGCTCGTCGCAGCCGAGCCTGACCCAGTTGCAGCCGGTCGAAGACACCTCCGACCCCATGAACGTCATTCAAGGTAACCCGAACCTGGACCCGACGTTCACCCATAGTATGCGCCTCCGCTTCCAGACGTTCAATCCCGACAACCAACAGAGTATCATGGTCATGGGCTTCGGCGGCTTCTCCCAAAATGCCATCGCATCCAACGTCACGACAGACCGCACCACCGGACGCCGCCACACGACCTATGCCAACGTCAACGGCAACTGGAACTTCGGCCTCTTCTCAATCTACTCGCGCCCGTTCAGCAACAAGGCCTGGACCTTCAACAACAATCTCCACTTCAACTACAGTCAGGACGTAGGCTTCACCAACGGAATCAAAAACACGAACGGAACTCTGCGCGCCGGCGAGAGCTTTGCTATTGCCTTCCGCCCCAACGACCTCGAGCTTGAACTGCGCCCGCGCTACGATATCCAATACAGCACCAACACCATACAGCAGAACACCAACCGCGTTATCCACACCTACGGCGGCACATTCAACGGCACGTGGTACACCCCCTTCGGCCTCGTTCTCGCGACCGACGTGACCTACTCGGCCAATGCCGGCTACTCCGAGGGCTACAACACGAAGGAATGGATGTGGAACGCCTCGCTCTCCTACATGTTCCTGCGCGGCAAGAACGCCACCATCGCCCTCGAAGGCAAAGACCTTCTCAACCAGCACCAAAGCATCACACGCACCGAAACGGCTCAGGCGGTAACCGACACCGAGAACTACATTCTCGGACGCTACGTCATGCTGACCCTGACCTATAAATTCTCGACTTTCGCAAGCGGCAATAATCCCAAAGCCGAAGGCGACGACTTCATGCGCGAAGGCCCCCCCGGAGCAGGCATGCGCCGACAGGCAGGAGGCGGCCCGGGCGGATTCGGTGGCCCCGGACCCCGCTGACGACATAATAAAAATTGTGAAAAGTTTGTGGGGTACGGCGGGAATTGTTAACTTTGCTCGCTCATAACGCAAAATATTAACTCAAGCCATACATTTTACAAACAAAAATGAACGTAACACTTGACAAACTCAATGCCACCACGGGCAAGCTCTCAGTCAGCATTGAAGAAGCCGATTACAACGACAAAGTAACCGCCGAACTTAAAAAAATCCGCAAAGACGCCAACATTCCCGGCTTCCGCAAAGGCGCCGTACCCATGGGCATCGTCAACAAGCGCTTCCGCAAGCAAGTAACCTCCGACGTTATCAACCGCGAGGTCTATGATGCCGTCGTTAAATATCTCACAGACAACAAGGTTGACATCCTCGGCGAGCCCCTTCCGCTCGAGGTTACCGAACTCGACCTCGACAAGCAGAAGGACTACACCTTTGAGTATGAACTCGGTTTCGCACCCGACATCAAAGTTGAAATCAACAAGGAGATGCACCTTCCCTACTACCGCATCGAAGTCACGCCCGAAATGATCGATGAGCAGGACAAAACCCTTACCGGTCGCTTCGGCACCCAGGAGGTTCTCGAAACCTACGCCGACCGCGCGCTCATCAAAGGCACCATCCGCGAACTCGGCAAGGAAGAGGACCCCATTGAGAAAGAAAACGTAATCGTTGCCCCCTGGACATTCAAGAACGCAGACCAGACCGCCAAGTTCGAAGGCGTCAAAGCCGGCGACAAGGTGACCTACAACCCCTACACCGCAGCCGAAAGCAACACCGCCGAACTCGCCGCAATGCTCTCGATTACCCGCGAAGAGGCCGATAAGCTCCGGGGCGACTTCGAGCTAACCATCACCGAAATCACCGGCCTGAAGCCCGCCGAACACAACGAAGAATTCTTCAAACACGCTTTCGGTCCCGAGTGCACAACCGAGGAGCAGTATCAGGAAGCCCTGAAAAAGAGCATTGCATCCCAGCTTCTGCCCAACTCCGCGTCGCTCTTCGAGCATCAGACCCGCGACGCCCTGATGAAGGACTTCGGCAACTTCGAGCTCCCGACAGAGTTCCTGAAAAAATGGCTCGTGCGCCGCAACCCCGAGCAGCTCAACGCTGAAAACATCAACGAAGAATTCGCAAAATCCGAACAGGGCATGAAGTGGGAAATCCTCAGCGGCCGCATCGCCGAACAACTCGGCGTCAAAGTTACCGAAGATGACCTTATGAAATATGCCATCCACGCCACCGCACGCCAATTCGCCCAATACGGCATGGCCAACCTCGACGAAGCTCTCCTCAAGAACTACGCCGAGAACCTGCTTAAAGACCGGGACAACCGCCGCCACATCGCCGAGCAGGTCAGCAACGCCAACCTCTTCGAGGCAATCGGCAACGCCTGCACCATCGACGACCACACCGTCAGTCTCGACGAGTTCAAGAAACTCGCCGGCGCCGAATAATCGCGACGAAACATACCACCCGCACGGCGGCCCATCCGCCGACCCCAAAGGCGGCGACTATTCAGTCGCCGCTTTACTTAAAATCCAAGCATCGGCAATGACCAAAAACCTACTCTTCGATCTCGGCGGCGTAATTATGGACATCGACCGCCTGCGGGCCGTCAGAGCCTACAAAAACCTCGGCATGACCGTCGCCGACAGCTTTTTTGACCCCTACCTCCAGCGGGGGCATTTCGGCCTCCTCGAGGCGGGACAGATAACACCCGACGAATTCCGCCGCGACATCAGGCCGTTGTTCTCCCGCCCCGTCAGCGACGAAGAAATCGATGGCGGCCTCTACGAGTTCCTGCTCGGCATCCCCGCCGAACGCCTCGAACGCCTCGCCGCCCTGCGCCTCGCCGGCCACGGCGTTTACCTCCTAAGCAACACCAACGCGATAATGTGGCACGGAGCCATTCTGCCCGAGTTCCGCAAACTCGGCGGCGACATCGGCGACTACTTCGACGGCATCATGACCTCGTTCGAGGTCGGATGTTGCAAACCCGACGCCCGCATCTTCAACATCGCGGCACGGGAGTTGCGACTCGACCCGGCGGAGACAACGTTTTTCGACGACGGTCCGGCCAACGTCGAGGCCGCAAAAACTCTCGGCTTCCACGCCGAACTCGTGAGCGCCGACCGTGACTTCATGACCCTTACCGCCCTATGAAAGCAGCCGTTACGGGCACATTCGACGGCGTTCATCTCGGCCACCGCTTCCTGCTCGACAACCTCAGACGCGAAGCCGCCGAGCGCGGGCTTGAGCCTTTGGCCGTGACCTTCGCGCAGCATCCTCTTTCGGTTATCCGCCCCGGGAGCGAACCGCCGCAACTCTGCTCGTTAGAGGAACGTATCAGCCGCATTGGCGGCGACATCGACGTTCAGGTACTTGACTTCGACGACCGGCTGCGCGCGATGACCGCCTCGCAGTTTCTCCACATGCTCCACACCCGCTTCGGCGTCAAACTCTTTCTTTTAGGCTTCAACAACGTTATCGGCTCCGACCGCCTCGGCGCTGCGCAACTTGACGGTAAAACGGTCGGGGGCGTCGAAGTGCTCGCCGCCGCCGAACACCCCACCCTCCCCGTCAGTTCCTCGGCAATACGCTCCGCCCTGGGCAGCGGCGACATCACCGAGGTCAACCGCATGCTCGGGCGCCCCTACTCCCTGACCGGCACTGTTGTCAGGGGCCGCCGGCTCGGTCGCACTATCGGCTTCCCGACGGCCAACCTCGAGCCTCCGACCGGAATGATGCTTCCCGCCGCGGGGGTCTACGCAGGCCGCATCGGCGAGCACACGGCCGTTGTCAACATCGGCCGCCGCCCGACGGTCGACAAGCGCACAGACGCTCCGCTGAGCATCGAAGCACACCTGTCCGGCTTCTCCGGCGACCTCTATGGCCGCCGGCTCACCCTGGAGTTCCTTGCACGGCTCCGCAACGAACAGAAATTCGCCTCGCTCGAGCAGCTCAAAGAGGCTATCAACAACGACGTTATGCAGGCCCGCAAATATGAACAGTGAATTCTTCATGCGCGCCGGCCGGCTGCTCGGCGCCGAGACCCTGGAGCGCCTGGCCCGCACCCGCGTAATTATCTTCGGAGTCGGCGGCGTCGGCAGCTGGTGCAGCGAAGCGCTGATCCGCAGCGGCGTCGGCGAGCTGACCATAGTAGACATGGACACGGTAGCCCCGAGCAACGTCAACCGCCAGCTCCCGGCAACCTCAAAGACCCTCGGCGAGCCGAAAGTCGACGTCATGCGCCGCCGCCTGCTCGAAATCAATCCCGACGCCCGGATTACCGCCATAAACCGCAGGTTCACGGCCGAAAACGCCGACGAATTCAACCTCGGGAGCTACGATTATGTTATCGACGCCATAGACTCCGTTGCCGACAAAGCCGAACTCATTATCCGGGCAACCGCAAGCGGGGCAACCCTGCTGAGTTCCATGGGCGCGGCACGCAAGCTCGACCCGCTGCGCGTTCAAGTCAAAGAATTTTGGCAGGTCAAAGGGTGCCCCCTCGCCGCAGCCCTGCGCAGCCGCTTCAAGCGCACCGGACGCTATCCGCGACGCAAATTCAAGTGCGTCTTCTCCGACGAGGTCCTCCCCGCTCCCGCCGAAGGACCCAACGGCTCCCTCATCACCATCACAGCCACCTGGGGCATGATTCTCGCCTCTCTCTTTCTCGACCACGTCCGCAAGACCTCCCGCTGACCCGAGGCCAACATGTAGGCAGGTATATTTTTGAGCAAGAGGCTGTGTCAAAATAGGCGCAGCCTCTTTTTATGCCCTTTGAGATTTGGAT
>CAZKOF010000011.1:0-51305 GCA_964554335.1 uncultured Bacteroides sp. | reverse complement strand
AAGGTCTTTCAGCTTGAAACGCCTATAACTGTGCGTTTCTATTTGGATTCTTCAAACTTTTTGCGGACTATGTAGCATATTGCTATCTTTCAACACAATAAAAATGACGTTTTTGTCTGAATAGTGAAAAACGGGTACATTTGCATGGCGTATTGAAGATTCTGATGGATATGATGAAAAAACGATACGCCTGTTGCAGTTTTATGATGAAGTATATGGATTTGAAGTCATTTGTACTGCAAGGATTGTGAAACGTGTGCAAATTAGTGGCAAAATGTTGGGAAAGTCGCGGATTTTGTGTAATTTTGCAACGAAATTTGAACTAAAAATATGGAATTACTCGACAATCTTGACAAAAAGATTCTTCACATTGTTATCCGCAATGCTAAAATTCCGTCGAAAGATGTGGCGGCGGAGTGCGGTGTCAGCCGTGCGGCTATCCATCAGCGCATCCAGCGCTTGATTGACCTGGGTGTCATTACCGGTTCGGGCTATAAAGTTAACCCCCGCTTTTTGGGATTTTCAACCTGCACGTATATCGGTGTGAATCTTGAAAGGGGCGCGATGTATCGCGACGCGGTTCCTCATCTGATGAACATTCCCGAAATAGTTGAATGTCATTATACCACGGGGCCCTACACGATGCTGATTAAGGTTTACGCGCGCGATAACGAGCATCTGATGCGCCTGCTCAACGATCGCATCCAGATGATTCCCGGAGTGACGGGTACGGAGACGCTCATTTCGCTCGATAACTCCATTGACCGCGAAATTCCCATTCTTAACGCCCCGGCCGATGTCGAAGCATATTGATCATTCCGAGAAGTGGACCGATATTGAGCACCTGCCCGAGTGGGACGAGGAGTTCTATGACGTTTATACGGCGAAGAAGTTCGGCAAGTGGGTGATGCTGAAGACCCTGAAGCCTGAGTTGAAAGAGCTTGAGGATTATCGCCAGATGTTGGAACGCGAGTTTGAGGTGCGTTATAACCTGGCCCATTCTCACATCATAATGATCAATGACCTCGAGGAGGTTCCCGGCCTGGGACTCTGCATCATAACCGACGACGTTTATGGCGATTCGTTGGCGAAGCTGATTGCAAAGAAAGAAGTTACGCTGGATATTGTCAGCAAGATTACCCATGACCTGGTCGACGCCATCGATTATTTGCAGACGAACCATATCGTTCACTATCCGATTCGATGTGAGACGGTGATTTTCACCGAGAAAATTTTCAACCTGAAGGTTATAGACGTCGGTTTTGATCAGAAGCAAGCATTGGCGCCTACGGATGTAACTGACGACATTCGAGCGTTCGGACGGGTTCTGCGCGCGGCTCTCGATGCCTGTCCTGACTGCGACCAGCGTTTGCGTTCCATTGCCGACCGCTGCGTCGGGCCTCAACCCTACACGTCGGTGCAACAACTTCAAATGGCGCTCAACGGCGGTTCGCAATGGCGGCTCTATATTGTCATTATCAGCATTTTGGCCGTCATGGTGGCGATTTTATCATTGATAATTATTTTCAGACCCTAAAAGAGACATATATGTCAGTAGAAATAAAGCAGATTCCTCTCTTCAGGAAAGAACTGAAAAAGTTTGTAGAGTTTGCCAATGACCTCTATAAGGGCAATGACTGTTACGTTCCGCCGCTGCTCTCTGACGACGTCAACACGCTGCGTCCCGAAGGAAATCCGGCGTTTGACTTCTGTGAGAGTGCCTGCTGGATGGCCTACCGCGATGGCAGGCCGGTCGGGCGCATATGCGGCATTGTCAATAAAACCGTTAATGAGCGCACAGGTCGCAAAGACGCCCGCTTCGGCTTTGTTGACTTTATTGATGATGCCGAGGTTGTTGACGCTCTGTTTGCAACTGTCGAGCAGTGGGGCCGCTCAAAAGGCATGACCTCGATTGTCGGGCCGCTCGGTTTTACCGACATGGACTATGAGGGCATGCTCGTTGAGGGATTCAATGAGCTCGGAACCATGGCCACCATCTATAACTACCCGTATTATCCGGCCCATATGGAGCGTCTCGGCTATAAGCCCGACGCTGATTGGGTGGAATATCAGATGACGGTGCCCGCCGATGTGCCTGAAAAGATGAAGCGGGTGTGTGAAATCGTGCGAAAGCGCTTCGGGCTGAAGACGGCGACCCTGACTTCGCGCAAGATGCTCAAGGAGAAGTATGGCCACAAGCTATTCGAGGTTATCAACGAGGCCTACGACCGGCTCTATGGATATTCGCCACTGACGCCGCGCCAGATTGACCATTATATAAAGATGTATCTCGACATTATCAATCTCGATAGCGTCTGCGTCATTGTTGACGGCGATGACAACCTCATCGGTATCGGAATCAGCATGCCTTCGCTCTCGCGTGCATTGCAGAAGTCGGGCGGCAAATTCTTCCCCTTTGGATTTATTCCTCTGCTGAAGGCTCTGCGCGGCCGCGGGACAGACATTGTAGACCTGCTCCTGGTAGCCATCAAGCCCGAATATCAGAGCAAGGGTGTCAACGCGCTGCTTTTTGAATATATGATTCCCCGATATAACAAAATGGGCTTTAAGCTGGCCGAAAGCAACCCTGAGCTTGAAACCAATAGCAACGTCCAAAAGCAATGGGAATATTTCGAAACGCGCCGGCATAAGCGCCGTAGATCATTCCGGAAAGAACTGTAACAAAATTTAACTAATTTATAACTTGGCGAAATTTGACTCTTTAGCTTACAGAATGTCGGTAAAACGCGCTAAAAAATGAAGTTTGTCAATTGCATATTACTTTTTGACCAAATCGTTGCCGTTTCTGACCAGCATATGTTAAAGAGCATTTTACTTGACATTAGCCGAAATCTGTTGTAACTTTGCAATGCAAAAACAAAACAACGAAAATCTTTTTCATTTTAAGTGTACTATAACAATAGGCTTAGACATAACGAATAATAGCATTTAAGTACTACCGTAAAATCCCCTGTGGAGGCCCGTCGTGACGACTCGCCTCCATTTTGTTTATATTTCGATTACATTCGATTGTCTCCTCAAAAATTATTCGTAACTTTGCATATAGACTTCCACGTTGTGGGAGCGTTGCTCAGAGGAGTTTATCGCTACGGCACGCGGGAAATCTATTGTATTTATGAGAAAGCGTATATCTACGCTTTGTTCTTGGCAACTCGGAACTTCGAACACTCCAAACAATCGCTAAAGGACAGAGTAACGATAGACGCCACGGGTATGTACATACCTATCCGGGCTCATTTCAGGCACTGGCTTTGAAATGGGTTTGGGGTATTTGCATATAACAACGTGGAGTCGAAGTTGCTCGTTCTGGCGATTAAAGCAAGTTCGAAGGCTACGGGTTGCGGGACGAGTAATGATAAGGCTCCCGCTTTTCTTTTTGTCCGAACCAATCTAATTGTGCCATATCGGAGTCAATGGCTGCGAAAGCGAGTGACCACAAGAATGGAAAAACTACGAATGAAAAGCCTTGACGCTATGGAGGGGAATGTGGCGAAGATTGCCGCATTGTTCCCTCATTGCGTCACTGAGCGAAAGGGCAAGGACGGCACCGCCGAACTTGCCATTGACTTCGACAAGCTGCGGGCAGAGTTGTCGACGGACGCTCTCGACGCCGGCGAAGAGCGCTATCAGTTTACGTGGCCCGACAAGCGAGCCGCTTCACGTCTTGCCAATACTCCGACCGACAAAACGCTTCGCCCGGACGTGAACGCGTCAGTGGATTTTTGGAATACCAAAAATCTTTACATCGAGGGCGACAATCTCGACGTGCTGAAAGTTCTTCGCGAGAACTATCTCGGCAAGGTCAAGATGATTTACATTGACCCGCCCTATAACACCGGCAACGACTTCGTATATAACGACGCCTTCGCGCAGGGCAAAGAGGCCTTTGAGACCACCAGTGGACTCTTTGATGAAGACGGCAACCAAATTCTCGACCTCATGCAGCGCAACACCGAGAGCAACGGCCGCTTCCACACCGATTGGCTCAATATGATATATCCACGCCTTAAAGTTGTTCGCGACTTACTCTCTAATGATGGCGTTATTTTCATTTCCATTGACGATAATGAAGTAGAGAATGTGAAGAAAGTTTGCAGTGAAATTTTCGGCGCTCGTAACTTCGTTTCAACTATAAATTGGAAAGGTCGTGGCGGCCGTCAAGATAGCAAATATTATGCCGTCCTCCATGAATATATCCTTTGCTTCGCCAAAGACCTATCAAAGTTTTCAGCAGGTGAAGAAATCAAAGAAGGCGATGTCTACCCCAAATATGACGAAGTAAAAGGAAGAAACTACAAGACTCAACTCCTTCGTAAGTGGGGTTCAAACAGCCTTAGAGAAAATCGACCTAATTTATATTATCCCATTACTGCTCCTGACGGAGCAGAAGTATATCCTTTAATCTATTCAGAATCAAAGGATAGCACCCTTGGGAAAATTATCGCCGATGGACGTGTTGAATTTCAGAAGAATAAGTGGGGAGAATGGGTTGCCTATGAGAAAATTTTTGAGCCCCTTCCGGGTGAGGAAAACACGAAAAAATTCACAACATGGATTGATGATATTTCTAATGGTACCGATACATTAAAGAAATTATTTGGTACTCCTCCCTTCGACTACGCCAAATCGCCTGAACTATTACAATTATTCTTGCGAATGGCTGACGTTGATGATGATGACATCATCCTCGACTTCTTCAGTGGAAGTGCCACTACAGCCCACGCTGTAATGAAACTCAATGCCGAAGACGGCGGATACCGCAAGTTCATTATGGTGCAACTCCCCGAAGTGACTGATGAAAAGAGCGAAGCTCGCAAAGCCGGCTACGAAACCATCTGTCAAATCGGTGAGGAACGCATACGCCGTGCAGGTAAGAAAGTCAAGGAGGAAGCGGGTCTACACGGACAAGACCTTGACACCGGTTTCCGTGTGCTCAAACTCGACTCGTCGAATATGGAGGATGTGTTCTACACCCCCGAAGACTTCAGCGAGGCAGACCTGTTCAACTCCGTTGACAACGTCAAGAGTGACCGGACACCGCTCGACCTGCTTTTCCAAGTAATGCCGGAACTCGACATCGAACTTTCCGCAAAGATTGAGGAAAAGGAAGTAAACGGTAAAAAGGTGTTCTTCGTGGACGACACTTATCTTATCGCCACTTTCGACACCGAAGTCAACGAGTCCACCGTCACCGAAATAGCCAAGATGCGTCCGCAATACTTCGTTATGCGCGACTCATCGGCAGCAAACGACAACGTCCTCGACAACTTCGAGCAAATCTTCAAGCATTATTCACCCGACACCATCCGTCGCATACTCTAATCCTTTTACGCTATGACACAGGCAGAATTTAATTCTTACCGCTTCAACTCCAACTCGGAGCCAAGCGACGAACAGTTAGGTCAGCTGATGGAAAACGCGGCTGAAAAGGTTAGAGAGACTAACCGCGAGTCGGACGAGAAGTTCTTTGCAGAACTCCGTCGGGCAAGTGAGGAAGCCAAAAAGCGCGGCACAACCCAATCCGAGATGCTATGAGAAAGGAGGGTCATGCACCGCTGCTGATAGTCATTGCCGGACCTAATGGGTCAGGCAAGACTACTATCACTTCCGAAGTGCTCGAAAGTGATTGGCTTGAAGACGCCGTCTATATCAATCCCGACATTGTGGCGCAGGAGAAGTTCGGTAACTGGAACTCTCCCGAAGCCGTGCGCGAGGCTGCGCTTTTCTGCGAGCAGTGGCGCGAACAATGTCTCGCCAACGGAGAAAGTCTTATCTTTGAGACTGTCATGTCGGCACCCGACAAGTTAGACTTTATCCGTCGCGCCAAGAAAGCCGGCTACTTCGTGAGAATTTTCTTCATATCCACCGCGAACCCCACCATCAATGCCGCGCGTATCGCCCGCCGCGTGATGAAAGGAGGGCACGATGTGCCTATCCCCAAGATTATTTCGCGCTACATAAAGTCTATTGCCAACTGCGCTGAAATCGCGCCCGTTGTTGACCGACTTTATGTGTATGATAATTCTCTCGAAGATAAAAAGGCAGTGCCTTTGTTCCGTCTCCGTAACGGTGCCATAGGCAAACAATATGTTGAAACCGTGCCTGAATGGGCGCAAAATATTCTACCCAAGTAATGAAGTTCAAATTTAAGATACAAGGCTATCAAACTGAGGCGGTAGAAAACACAACCAACATCTTTGTCGGCCAGCCCAACCGTGACCCCTCGAAATATCGCCGCGACCTCGGCAAGCGAGGTTCGGGGGTTATCAACTTCGAGGGTGACGATGACGGCTATCGTAATGCCGACGTGGAGTTGTCGTCCAAGCAGTTGCTTGAAAATCTCCACTCGGTTCAGACGGCAGCTGGAGTGCCGCTCTCCAAGTCTCTCAGTAAGATCGATGGACTCGGTGCCGTCAACCTTGATGTCGAGATGGAAACCGGCACCGGTAAGACCTACGTCTATATCAAGACGATGTTTGAACTCAATAAACTCTACGGTTGGTCGAAGTTCATCATCGTTGTGCCGAGCATTGCTATCCGCGAGGGCGTTGCCAAGTCATTCCGTATGCTTGAAGAACATTTCATGGAGCAGTACGGAAAGAAAGCGCGTTGGTTTGTCTACAACAGTTCTAACCTCAATCAGCTCGACCAGTTCTCGCAGGACGCCGGACTGAACGTGATGATTATAAATACTCAGGCCTTCGCCGCTTCCCTCAAAGAGGGCGGACGTTCAAAAGAGAGCCGCATTATCTACTCCAAGCGCGATGAATTTGCCTCGCGCCGTCCTATTGACGTGATTGCCGCCAACCGCCCAATCATCATCATGGACGAGCCGCAGAAGATGGAGGGTGCTGCTACCCAAGCCGCCCTCAAGAAGTTCAACCCGCTGTTCGTATTGAACTACTCCGCGACTCACCGCACCAAGCACGACACTGTATATGCCCTCGACGCGCTCGACGCGTACCGCGAGCGACTTGTCAAGCGCATCAAGGTTATCGGCTTCGAGATGAAGAACCTGCGCGGCACCAACGGCTATATGTATCTCGACAACATCATCCTGTCGCCCAACAAGCCACCGATGGCGCGTATCTCTATCGAGGTCAAAAGCGCGGCGGGCGAGCCTCGCCGCCTGTTTAAGACTCTCGGAGTGGGCGACTCTCTCTTTGTCGAGTCAAAGGAGTTGGAACAATATCGTGGCTTCGATATTGCCGAGATTTTCCCCGGCTCCGCTACGCAACCGACGGCTTACGTCACGTTCACCAACGGAGTTACACTCCGCAAAGGGGACGTTGTGGGCGATCAGAACCTGCTGCACCTGCAACGTGTTCAGATACGCGAGACGATTAAGGCTCACTTCGAGAAAGAGCGTCAGTTGTTTAAGAAAGGTATCAAGTGCCTGTCGCTTTTCTTCATAGATGAAGTGGCTAAGTATCGTCAGTATGACACCGACGGTCAGCCGGTCAAGGGTGTGTTCCAACAAATCTTCGAGGAAGAATATGCACGACTGGTCAATGAGGAGTTCCACATTTGGGACGAAGACTATAACGAGTATCTCCGCCGCTTCTATCCCTATCAGACACATCGCGGCTACTTCTCAATCGACAAGAAAGGGAAGATGATCGATACCCAGACTAAGCGCGGTAGCGATGTCAGCGAAGAAGCGTCGGACTACGACCTTATCCTCCGCGACAAGGAACGACTGCTGAGTTTCGATGAACCGACTCGCTTCATCTTCTCTCACTCTGCTCTGCGCGAGGGTTGGGATAATCCCAACGTGTTCCAGATCTGTACGCTCCGGCATAGCGACTCGACTACCGCCAAGCGTCAGGAAGTGGGACGCGGTCTTCGCATAGCTGTCGACTGCAACGGTGTTCGTCAGGATAAGGAACTGCTCGGCGACGAGGTTCACAACATCAACGTGCTCACCGTCATTGCCAATGAAAGTTACTCTGACTTCACCATTGCACTCCAACGCGAAACCCGCGATGCGCTGCGTGAACGTGCCGCCAAAGCCACGCCCGGTTACTTCGAGGGCAAGACTATCACCGTCGAGGGTCAGCCGCATGTCGTTACCGACCGCGAGGCAAGCCGCATTATGGTATGGCTCGAAGATAACGAGTATATCGACGACGCAGGTAACATCACACCGAAGTATCATGCCGACGTAGCAGCCGAGGCTATCGCTCCTTACGGCAATCAACTTGCACCGATGGCTGAGGGTGTGACACTTCTTATCAACTCAATCTTCGACCCGAACTTGTTGAAAGAGATGACCGGCGACGGCAGCAAGACCAAATTGCCTGAGTCAAGACTTAACGCCAATTTTGCCAAGCCGGAGTTTCAGGCTCTCTGGAACGCCATCAACCATCAGTATGTATATACGGTAAGTTACGACACCGACGAACTTATCAAGAACGCAATCCTGCATCTCAACACCGACGAGTTGCAGGTGCGCACTCTCCGCTACATCAAGATTGAGGGGCAGCAGGACGCGCAGGAGGTTACGGAGTTTGGCAACACCAAGTCCACCTCCAACGAACTGACCGATGTCTCTACTTCGTCAGTAAAATACGACCTTATCGGGCAGGTTGCGAAAGGTGCCAACATCACCCGACGCACCGCTGCCAAAATTCTTCAAGGTTTACGTCCGGCGAAACTCGCCCTGTTCCGCAATAATCCTGAAGAATTTATCCGTAAAGTTGTGCAGATAATCCGCGAGCAGAAAGCCACGATGATAGTTGACCATATCCACTATCATCTTACCGACGGCAAATATGACTCCGACATATTCACCGCTGCGAGCCGTGCCGATTTCGACAAGGCGGTCGAGACAGCGAAGCACATCACGGACTATGTTGTCTCCGACAGCAAGGGTGAACGCGACTTCGCCCACGATCTTGACGAGGCGGAGGAAGTCGTTGTATATGCCAAACTACCTCGCTCATTCCAAATTCCCACTCCCGTAGGCAACTATGCTCCCGACTGGGCAATAGCAATGCGGAAAGGCGAAGTCAAACACATTTTCTTCATTGCCGAGACCAAAGGCTCGCTCCAATCCATGCAACTTAATGCAATAGAAAATGCCAAAATCGACTGCTGCACTCAGCTATTCAAAGAAATCTCAACCGATAATGTCACATATCATAAGGTAACTTGCTATCAAGACCTTATTGACGCAATGACCTCTGCAAAATAGCTTATTCTTTGCTGAAGCGGGCGAAAGCGGCGGCCATGCGGGTGTCGTAGCGCATGCGTTTGTAGCCGGGACCGTTGTATCGCAGGGAGAATCCGGCCCAGTCGCGCGCGCGTATATATTTGACAAGGTTGCGGCTGCGCAGGAAGTTGGCGAAGAGTTCGAGCTGGGCGAGTTCGGAGTGTTGCATGCGGTTGGCGAAGTCGCGCACTGAGGCGCATCCGCACAGGCGCCAGTTGAATCCTCCGATTTGGAACATGCCCCAGAATGTGCCCTCGAGAGCGGCGACGGTGTCGATTGTCATGGCTGAGTCGAGGCGGGCATATTGTGCGGCCTGTGTCGAGCCGAAGCGGCGTCGGTCAAGCCGGTTGAAGACGACGGGGTGGGTCTTCCGGTAGTGGTTTATGTTGATGCCCCGGCGGCGCGCTGCCTGACGGAACATTGTGAGGTCGAAATTGATGATGGGGGTGTGGTCGGGGTTGAAGCCTTCGCCCCGGGGGCCGGCTTCGATTTCGACCACGGCGCGGATTGCCGCTACGGGGATGTCGAGTTCTCGGGCAACTTTTTCGTAGTCGTCAAGAGTGAGCGAGAGATAGCGGAGGGAGTCGGTCGCTGCGGTTGGGACGGTGTCGTTGGCCGCGGCGGGTTGGCAGTAAAAAAGCAACGCCAATGCGCCCCACAGGGAGACGCATCGGCGCAGGTATTTGGCGAGTGACCTCATTATTTCTTGAGATCGGCTACTTTCTTAAGAATGAGTTTCAGCTGATCCCAGAAGCGGGCAACGGTTGAAATCTGCATGCGCTCCGACGGGGAGTGGACTCCGCGGAGGGTGGGACCGAACGATGCCATGTCGAGGTTGGGGTATTTTTCGAGCAGGAGGCCGCATTCAAGTCCGGCGTGGATTGCGGTAATCAGCGGTTTCTCGCCATAGAGTTCGGTGTAGGCGTCTTCAATGACGTGCATGATGCGTGAGTTCATGTTGGGGGCCCATCCGGGGTAGCCTTCGCCGTGCTGAACGTCGGCGCCGGCGAGTTGGAAGTGGGCTTCGACGCGGTTTGCAATGTCATATTTGCGGGAGTCGACCGAGGAGCGCTGGGAGGTGGTGACAACGATTTTGTCGTCGCCGCTCATCTTGACCGATGCGAGGTTGGTCGAGGTCTCTACGAGGCCTTCGAGCTCGCGGCTCATGCTGATGACGCCGTGTGGGGCGGAGTAGACGCTTCGGACGAGTGCAAGGGTCGTTGTCGTGTCAATGACGTATTCTGGCTTCTCGGCGCTTTCGATGTCGAGCTTGAGGGTCGTTTCGAGCCCTTTGAATTCGTTGGCGATGCGTGCGCAGTAGTCGTTGAAGTCGGCCATCAGCCCATGCTTGTGGCCTGTGTGTATGCCGATGACTGCGTGGGCTGCGCGGGGAATTGCGTTGCGGAGGTTGCCGCCGTCGATTTCAACGAGGTTGATTTCGTGTTTCCGGCTCTGTTCCCAAAGGAAGCGGGCAAGCAACTGGTTGGCGTTGGCGTGGCCGAGGTGGATGTCGCCGCCGCTATGGCCGCCGAGACCGCCGCTGATGCTGACTTTCATGTATGTGAAGTCTGCGGGGGCCATCGAACGCTTGTATGTGAAAGTGCAGACGGTGTCGATGCCGCCGGCGCAACCGATAAATATTTGGCCGTCATCTTCCGAGTCGAGGTTAAGCAGGATGTCGCCCGAGATCATTCCATCACCGAGGTTGTTGGCGCCGGTCATTCCGGTTTCCTCGTCCATGGTGAAGAGGGCTTCAATGGGGCCGCAAACGATTTCCGGGTCGATGAGCACGGCGAGCGATGCTGCCATGCCGATGCCGTTGTCGGCGCCCAGGGTCGTGCCGTCGGCGTGAACCCAATCTCCGTCAATTATGGTTGTGATGGGATTGTTCTCGAAGTCGAAAGGTTTGTTGCTTTCGCAGACCATGTCCATGTGACCCTGCAGAATGAGGGTGGGGGCTCCTTCGTGGCCGGGGGTCGCAGGGCGCGACATAACGACGTTGCCTACGGCGTCAGTCTTGACAGGGATATCGTGTTTTGTTGCGAATTCGAGCAGGTACTTGCGGATTTTTTCCTCCTTTTTCGAGGGACGGGGCACTTTGGTGATTTCGTCGAAAATCTCCCATACGAGTGCCGGTTTGAGGTCTCTGATTGTCATATCAAACTGTAAAAAATGATTATGAGTGTTAAATAAATTTTAATTCCGAGGTCTAAGTTACAAATAATTTTTGGAATGTGTGATATTTTCATTAAAGTTTCTTACTTTTGCAGAAAAATTAACGAAAACTCTCAATCACATTAAACATCGAAATGAGAAAAACAGTTTATATTGCCGCCGTTGCCGCAATGGCGCTGACTTTATTTGCCGGTTGCAGCAAAAACAATGAAACCACCGCCTCCTCGAGCGAAACCGTGCCTGCGAAAGTCGATGATGTCAAGGTTGATTCGGCCGGTAAGCATGACACTCCGATGGCCTCGTATATACGCTATGTTGACGGCCAGCGTATTCTTGCCGGTTATGCCCTGGCTGCCGAAGTTGCCAAAGCTGACTCCGCTGCCCAGGTTCAACTTGCCTCCTATAGCAATCAGCTCGGCTCCGGCCTGCAGCGCCGCCAGCAGCAGATTCAGGAGAAGGTGCAGCGCAACGGCTACCTCTCGGAGGCCAGCTACAATGCCGACGTCGCAGCCTTTCAGAAAGCCCAGCAGGATGCCGAGGCCAAGCTTGCTCAGCGTCAGCGCGACTATGCCACCGATTTGGCAATGAAGAACGCCGAACTCAGCGACTCTGTAAGCTCAGTTGTCAACTTCCTCAGCCGCAAGTATAACCTCGATGCTGTTATCGATCGCTCGGCAGGCCTCTATTTCAACCCTGCCCTCGACATTACCGACGAAGTGCTCTATGAGCTGAACCGTCGTTATTCCGCCTCAAAGTGAGCAAAAACCTCATAATCATTCCGACTTATAACGAAAAGGAGAACATCGCGGCGATGATTGACGCCGTGATGTCTCTTCCTTTCGCTCCCGACCTGCTCGTCATCGATGACAATTCGCCTGACGGCACGGCCGACATCGTGCGGTCGCGCCGGCCGCTCTTTCCGGAGCGCATCCATATGATTAACCGCGCCGGCAAGCTCGGTCTCGGTACGGCCTATATCTCTGGATTCAAGTGGGCCCTCGAACGGGGCTACGACCATATCTTCGAAATGGACTGCGATTTCAGCCATAATCCCCGGGACACCATCCGTCTGCTCGAGGAGGTTGAGAAAAACGGTTCCGACGTGGCCGTGGGTTCCCGCTATAAAAGCGGCGTCAACGTTGTTAACTGGCCGATGGGGCGAGTGCTTATGAGCTACTTCGCCTCTAAATATGTGCGCTTCATCACGGGATTGCCTGTCAGCGACACGACGGCGGGTTTTGTCTGCTATAAAGCAGATGTGCTCCGGGCCATTGACCTCGACAACATCCGCTTCAAAGGCTATGCTTTCCAGATTGAGATGAAATTCACCGCCCATCAGCTCGGTTTCCGCGTCGGCGAAGTGCCGATAGTGTTCACCAACCGCGTGCTCGGCACGTCGAAAATGAACTCCGGCATCTTCGGCGAGGCCTTCTTCGGAGTCATATCGATGAAGTTGCGCTCCCTTTTCAGCAAGCCGCACCGCCGAGCCTGACGCAGACATGCTTTTTCAAAAAAATCACGTAGAAATGTAAGCTTCCCGTGATTTTTTGCGTATGTCGGACAACTAAATATAAACATTGATAAAGATGATGCGTAAACTGATGGTAAGTTTGCTGGCCGCCGTTTCCTTGTCGGTGTCGGCCTTTGAAGTGATTGATTCGCTTTTTGTGGAAGTAGGTAAGTTGGCCGGTGCAACGGCAACAAGCGTTGACTATACCGGGGGACGGCCCGAAAATGGCGGCCGGATATTGGGCTTTGTAATGCAACGGGGCAATGGCAACGGCCATACCCGCGGTCTCAGATACGGTGTGCCTGCCGTGGGTTATGAACGTGTGGATTCCATATTTGATGTATTCAACACCTATAACACCTGGGGGAAAGACGACAATCTGAAGACGTATTGTGACGAATCTACCAAAACGGTCTACAGTCTTTTTTATAACGAGCAGTCTGACTCGCTTTATATGCTCAGGGCAACATTTGAAGATGAACCGTGTGTTCCCTACGACTGGGTATTCCGCGACCAATACGATTCCTCGGAACCGATGCAGAGATATATAGAAATGCCGGCATTGAGCACCGGCAACGAAATAGACTGGACTGAGGCCCTCGTAAGACTATATGATGAGGTGCGATACAATTTTGTCTTTTATCCCAGCATCAAGTCGCGCTGGGAGCGGGCCTATAAGCGCAATTTCGCAGCTATGAAGAAGGCTAAGGATGACTATGAGGCGGTCAGGATATTGCAGCGTATGGTGGCGCAGTGTGGCGATGGACACACCTATGTGAATATTCCCTATGGCAGATTTGAGATTCCGGGTAGCAGTCCGTTTACAACCGTCATGCTCCCTGACGGACTATATGTCCGTACGGTGGAGAGTCCTGAAATGACGGAGGCGGGAATGCGCCGCGGTCAGAAAATCGTGGCGGTGAATGGTGACACGCCTCAGGCATGGGCTGAAAAGGAATTGCTCCCATATGTTTGCTCGTCGACCCCGCAGTGGACTGTTCATCAGATGTATGATGATTATAATTTCTCACGCTCACGCAACGGAGCCGTGATGAATATGACGCTTGAGAACCCTGACGGAACGCGCCTGATACTGAACCATAAGATAAATGAGCCGTCTTGGGAGCCGGCTCTTGCGGAGTCTAAGGCAACTGATTTCAAAATTATTGATGACAATGTCGGACTGCTGACGATACCTGACTTTCAGTCACAGTCGATTGCGGAATTTTTTGACAGTGTTTATCCCGCGATTCAGACAACCGTTGCGCTTATCATCGATTTACGGGGAAATGGCGGCGGAAATTCCGGGTATGCCGATTATATAGTGAGGCATTTCACGGATAAACCGTTGAAAGGTGGCGTATGGACAACTCGAAACTATAAACCGGCATTCGCTTCGTGGGGTAGAGAGGAGGATGAATATATTGCCGAACCCAATATTCTGAATCCATGTCAAGATGTGGAACCGTATCTTCAAGAGGTGGTTTTGCTGACCGACCGGGGAACGTTCTCGGCGGCTGAAGATTTCACTGCACTGATGAAGTCAACCGGTAGAGTAACACAGGTCGGAATAGCGACCGGTGGCAGCACGGGCAATGGCGTCAGGGTGCCTTTGAGCGCCAACGGCCTGATAATGGCGAATATATGCTCGAAACATGACCTGGCCCCCGATGGTTCTGAGTTTGTAGGCATTGGTCTTATTCCCGACATCGAGGTTGAAGAAACGGCTGAAAGTTACTTTACGCCCGAACGCGATGATGTTGTAAGCGCGGCGCTGCGTCATCTAAAAAAATAACAACTCCGAAGTTGGAGAAGAGGGGGAGAATTTGTAACTTTGTGCGTATGAAAATGACGCTGATATATAATGCTGAAATAGTCAGCGGCGAAGGCCGTCCGGTAAAGGGGGGCTGGTTGCTGATTGAAGGCGAGCGCATCGCCGCTATGGGCAAGGGAGTCTCCATGCCCGAGGCCGACGAAGTCATTGATGCCTGCGGCGACTTGCTGATGCCAGGCATGATTGACACCCATGTTCACTTCCGTGATCCCGGGCTGACCCATAAGGCCGATATCGCGTCGGAGAGCGCCGCTGCGGTTGCCGGCGGAGTGACATCGTTTATAGACATGCCCAATACCGCTCCTCCGACCGTATCAATCGAGGCCTGGGAGGCAAAAATGGCCCGTGCCGCCGAGGTAAGCTGCGCCAACTATGCGTTTTATATCGGTGCGACAAACTCCAATATCGACACTCTGCTTGCGGCTGACTATGCGCGGGTTCCCGGAGTGAAACTTTTTCTCGGCTCCTCAACGGGCAATCTGCTCGTTGACAACCGCGCAGCGCTCGACCGGCTCTTCGGCGAGGTCAAGGCTTTGATTGCCGTGCATGCCGAGGACAATGCCCGCATTGCCGCCAACGTGGCGATAGCCCGCGAGGTGTTCGGCCAAGACCCCGTGCCGGTGGAGTTCCACCCCGTCATCAGGGACGCAAGAGCCTGTCTTGATTCATCGATGACCGCTTTGGAACTGGCAAAGAAGCACGGTTCGCGTCTTCACCTGCTCCACGTTTCAACGGCAGCCGAGGCGCGTCTGCTCCGCGAAGAGAAGCCTATGGGAGTCACGGCCGAGACCTGCGTCCAATACCTCACTTTCTGCGATGCCGATTATGCCACTCTCGGCATGCGCATAAAATGCAATCCCGCCATTAAGGCGTCGACCGATCGTTCCGCCCTGCGCAAGGCGCTGAAAGAGGGCGTTATCGACATTGTAGCCTCCGACCATGCACCTCATCTGCTCTCCGAAAAGGAGGGCGACGCACTGACCGCCACGAGCGGCATGCCCAACATGCAGTTTCAGCTCGTGCAACTGCTCGACATCTATAAGCCTGCCGAGGTTGTGCGGATGACCGCATCAGGGCCGGCAGAAATTTTCGGCATCGAGGCGCGCGGCGTTCTCAAACCCGGAAACTACGCCGACATCGTGCGCATTGCGCGCCGAGAGCAGACGATAACAGATGAAATGTCTGTCAGCAAGTGCGGCTGGACTCCGGCAGCGGGCATAACCGTGGGCCACACCGTCGCGGCCACATGGGTCAACGGCGTCCTCGCGGCAGAAAACGGCGCGGCAACTGGCAAAAGCCACGGCAAGCCTCTGAAATTTAACAACTGAACGAATTTACAGACAATCGATATATTCAATGAAAACCAACATCGGCGTATTTTTCGGCGGTCGTTCAACCGAACATGAGATTTCGGTCATCTCCGCCTCGCAGGCAATGGCCGCAATCAACCGCGACAAGTATGACGTCACCCCGATTTATATAACCAAACAGGGACGCTGGTTCACCGGCGAAGCCCTGCTCGACATCAAGAATTACCGCAATCCAAAGGAGTTGACCGCAAAATGCACTGAGGTCTATATGCAGCCCACCTATGGCGACTATAACCTCTATAAGGAGAAACGCAGCTTCTTCGGCGGAAACGGCATCGTGACCCACCTCGACGTGGTCATCCCCGTGCTCCACGGCTCCAATGGCGAAGACGGTATTTTCGAGGGCATTCTCGAGAGTATCGGCATTCCCTTTGCCGGATGTAACGTTCTGGCTTCGGCCAACGGTATGGATAAAATCACGATGAAGATGATTTTGGCCGCCAACGGTGTGCCGGTTGTTGACTATGTGTGGTTCACTGACAAGCAGTGGTTCGCCAAGCGTGCAGAGCTGATTGAGCAGGTTGAGTCGAAGCTCGGCTACCCCGTGATTGTAAAGCCCGCGAATCTCGGTAGCTCTGTCGGAATCGGTTCCGCTCACTCGCGAGAGGAACTGCTCGACCGCGTTGCCGACGCCGAGCGCTACTCGACGCGTATTATTGTCGAACATATGCTTTCAGACATGCAGGAAATCAACTGCTCAGTTCTCGGCGACTGCAACGACTACCGCATGTCGGTGCTCGAGGAGCCGATAAAGAGCGCTGACTTTCTGACATATGAAGAAAAATATTGCGGCGGAGGCTCTAAGGGTGGGGCAAAGGGCATGCAGCGTTCACTCAAGCGCATTCCCGCCGAACTGCCTGACGACGTCACCAAGCGCATTCAGTTCCTTGCCGGCGAGACGTTCCGCACGCTCAGTTGCCACGGAGTCAGCCGTGTAGACGTGATGATTGACCGCACCGACGGCCAAATCTATGTTAACGAAATCAACACGATTCCCGGTTCGTTGAGCTTCTACCTTTGGGAAGCCACCGGACTCAGCTTCGAAAAACTGATGGACACTCTTGTTGAACTGGCAGTCAAACGCAAACGCGACATGGAACTCAAAGTCGTCAGCTACGACCAGAACATCTTCGCTATGGGCGGAGGTGTTAAAGGGGGAATCAAGAAGTAATGACCGTCTTTGGCCGCAAAGTCAGCGATTTTATTGACGCCGAAGGACTTCCCGCTCCCGGTGCCAAGTTGATTGTGGGACTCAGCGGCGGCGCGGATTCTACGGCTCTGCTTGCCGTTATGCGAGAATTGGGATATGTCTGTGTTGCCGCAAACTGCAATTTCGGACTTCGTGGCATCGAGGCCGAGCGCGACAGCCGTCATGCCTGCCATGTCGCCGAAAGGCTGGGCGCAGAGTTCTGTCGCCGCGATTTCGACACCAAAGCTTATGCATTCGGGCGGAGCATATCGCTCGAAATGGCATGTCGCGAATTGCGTTATGACTTTTTCGAACAGTTGTGCCGCGAGGTCGGAGCCGAAGCGATTGCCGTCGGCCATCATTGCGAGGATAATATAGAGACTTTCTTTCTGAACCTCATGCGCGGCTCCGGGCTCCATGGACTCAGAGCCATGCTTCCGCGGCGCGGTAATGTTATCCGGCCGTTGCTTGGCGTTTCAAAGGCTGAAATTCTCGATTATCTCGGTGAGCGCGGATTGGACTATGTCGAGGATTCGACCAATCGTGCTAATGACTTCAAACGCAACCGTTTGCGCAACGTCGTATTGCCGCTTATAGAGCGCGAGTTCCCCGGAGCTTCGGCAAAAATCGCAGATTCAATCCGCTTCCTTCGGGCAAATGATGCGCTCTATAATGCACTGCTCCCGCCGATGCCGGAGAGTCTTGCCGGAGCCTCGCCGACGCTTGTTCATGAATGGCTGGCGCCGTTTGGCTTCAATGCCGACCAGTGTGTGAAAATTCCCTTAGCGCAGTCGGGAGCGGTATTTACCTCTCCGACCCATCGGCTGACAATATGCCCCAAAGGAAAATATTCTCTTGAAGCGGAGCCTGCCAAGAGGCCTGCTCCCCGGCTGACCCGCCGTATTATCCCCTTTTCGGAAAACTTCCGTCCGCGGCCCGGTGTTCTCTATTTGGATGCCGATGCAATTCCCGCCGACGGAGACTGGGAGCTCCGCCCCTGGCGCCCGGGCGACCGCATGCGCCCTTTCGGTATGCGCGGAAACCGTGCCGTCAGCGATATTCTTGCCGAGGCCGGAGTCCCCGCCGACAAGCGCCGCGAGGCCTACGTCCTGACTCTTGATGACGAGATCTTATGGACCGTCGGATATCGGACGTCGGCTCATTATCCGATTACGAAATATACCACCGAAATCCTTGAAATATACCATGAAGACATTTGAAATCAAATTCGACATCGAGCAACTGACCGATGCCGAGCTCAGAGCCGAGGAACTTGAGCTCGTGGAGCTTGCACGCAAGTCAACCTTTCGCAGCTATGCCCCCTACAGTCGCTTCAGCGTCGGAGCGGCAATTCGTCTGAGCAGTGGTGCGGTCGTTTGCGGCGCCAATCAGGAGAACGTGGCATTCCCCTCCGGCACGTGTGCCGAGCGCTCGGCCTGTTTTTATGCCCATGCCCAATATCCTGACGACAAGTTCGAGATGATAGCCATTGCTGCCCGCGGAGTCGACGGTCTGCCGCTTGCCGAGCCGATTTCGCCCTGCGGAGCATGCCGCCAAAGCCTGCTGCAATATGAATTGCTCGCCGGCCATGACGTAAAGGTGCTCCTCGTTGGCCGCGGCTACACATACCGCCTGCCCTCGGTCCATTCCCTCCTGCCGTTGGCCTTTACCTCGTTATGATTATTTGGCGCCGGGAAGGGAGTAGAGGGTGGCGATTTCGCAGGCCCAAGCGTCCATGTCGGGTGTCTCGAGAATGAGGGGGATGTTGTCCATACGCGGGTCGGCCATAAGCATTTCAAAGAAGGGCATGCCGATTGTGCCGAGCCCCATGGATGCATGGCGGTCAACGCGGCTGCCGAGTCCCTTTTTGCTATCGTTGATGTGCATTCCGCTGAGGTACTGCAGGCCGATTACGTTGTCAAAGTGCTCCCACATGGACTTATAACCATCGGGTGTGGCCAAATCATAACCGGCGGCGAAGGCATGGCATGAGTCGATGCAAATGCCGACTCTCGACTTATCTTCAATTTTGTCAATGATGTGTGCCAACTGCTCAAAGGAGTAGCCGAGGTTTGACCCCTGGCCGGCAGTGTTTTCAATTACGGCTTTGACTCCCGAGGTAGCCTCGAGGGTTTTGTTGATTGACGATGCGATGCGGTCAAGACATTCCTCTTCGGTCATCTCGTTGAGATGGCTGCCGGGGTGGAAGTTGAGCATCGTCAGCCCCAGTTGCTCGCAGCGCTGCATTTCATCTAGAAACGCCGTGCGGCTGAGGAAAAGTTTATTCGGGTCCTTGGCACCAAGGTTTATGAGGTAGCTGTCGTGGGGCAGAATGCGGTCAGGGGTGTAACCGAACAGTTCGCAGTTATGCTTGAAAGCGTCGATTTCAGACGGGAGCAGAGGATCAGACTTCCAGCGCGACGGGTTGCGTGTGAACAGTGCGAAAGCCCTGGCTCCGATTGCGTTGGCATTTACAGGAGCGGAGGCAATCCCTCCGTCAACAGCGACATGTGCTCCAATATATTTCATATCTTTTACGTTTATTTTTTTTGCAAATGTAGCAAAAAATGACGATATTCGCGAAAAATTTCTTTAATTATGAAAGACAAGAAAGAGAAAATTGTAGTCATTGGCGGAGGATTCGGTGGACTTAATCTACTGAAACACCTTGACCGAAAGAAGTTTGACGTTGTTTTGGTAGACCGCCATAATTACCATAGTTTTCCGCCGTTGTTCTATCAGATTGCTTCGAGCGGTCTCGATCCTGGCAGCATCTGCTTTCCGCTTCGCCGTGAGCTTTACCGTAGGCTTGACGGCGATGGCATGTCGTTGTCGATGGGCGATGCCAAGTGTATTGACGTTAACCGAAGGGTGGTCATTACCGATCATGAGGAGATCCATTACGACAAGGTCGTTATTGCCGTAGGCACCGGCAATAACTTCTTCAATATGCCGGAACTTATTGAAGATGTGTTCACTATCAAGAGCGCTCCTCAGGCAATACGTTGCCGCAACCAAATTCTTTGGAACCTTGAGGAGGCGGCAATCTGCACTGACCGCGAACGCCGGCGCAAGTTACTGACCTTTGTGGTTGTCGGCGGTGGTCCTACCGGCGTTGAGATAGCCGGCGCCCTCGGAGAGATGAAGCGTTATGTGCTTCCGCACGAGTATCCGTCGATTCCTCAGTCAGACTTCCGCATTCTCTTAGTTGAGGCTGCACCCAAACTGCTGGCAACTATGAACCCGAAATCGTCGGAAGATGTGGTAAAATATCTCCAACACCTCATGGTCGACGTCAAGACCGGCGTAGGCATGCAGTCATATAAGGAGGGCGTTGTGCATTTGGCCGACGGTCAGAGCATTCATGCCGACACGTTGATATGGACAGCCGGCGTCACGGGCATTGCCCTGCCGATTCTCGGCGCCGACGTGCGTCGAACCCGCGGCAATCGCCTCGAAGTCGACGGCTGCAATCGCGTGAAGGGGCTGCAGGATGTCTATGCCGTGGGCGATATTTGCCTGATGCCAGACGTTGACAAAGCCTTTCCGCAGGGCCATCCTCAGCTGGCTCAGGTTGCTATCCAGCAGGCGCGTCTGCTGGCCAAAAACCTCAACAAGGGACAGTGTCGCGAGTTTGTATATAACGACAAAGGCACGATGGCTACCGTTGGTCGCAACCGTGCCGTCGCCGACCTGGGCAAGTTGCATCTCAGCGGCTTCCCTGCATGGTTTATCTGGATGTTCATTCATCTGATTTCCATTCTCGGCATGCGCAATAAGATTTCAGTCCTCATTAACTGGATTTGGGCATATTTCAGCTATCAGTCGTCGCTGAGAATTCTTATTCGCCCCGACAAGTATCCCGTAAAAAACCGCTGGAGAGAAAAATAACACACATGAAGAAACGTCAACATCTTGCATGGGTCGACGGTTTACGCGTCCTTGCATGTTTTATGGTCGTGTTGTCTCATGCCTGCGATTCTTTCGTGGGCCAGTTCGACACCAATCGCGCGGCATTTATTGCCGGAGTTTCTATCGGCAGCCTGATGCGCGCTTCGGTTCCGTTGTTCGTGATGATGACGGCCGTGGTGCTCATGCCGTTGCGCCGCGACGTGACTTTGGGCGCTTTCTATCGCAAGAGGGTAGGGCGTCTGGTTGTGCCGTTGGTGTTTTGGTCGTTGGCGTTGCCTGTAATGATGTGGGGCTATACCCAGCACGTGAATCCCGGTTCCGCCAACGCCATTATCGACGCCGCGGGCTACACGCCGTCGGCAATGTGGACCAAACTGACAACCTGGATATTTAATTTTAATTTCGACACGACTCCCCTATGGTATCTTTACATGCTCGTGGGGCTCTATCTCATTATTCCCATTGTTGATTCCTGGCTTGCCGGAGCGTCGAAGTCCGATGTGCGTACGTTCCTGATAGTATGGGCCGTTGCGATGTTGATGCCGTGGGTGCGTCTTTTGGCCCCGCTATTAGGATATGCCGGCAATTACGGCCACATGGGAATATGGGGCGAATGTGACTGGAATCCGTTCGGACTCTTCTACTATGTTTCGGGCTTTCTGGGTTATATTGTCCTGGCATTCTATCTGCGCAAATGGCCGCTGCAGTGGAGCCAATGCAAACTGACAGCGGTTTTGCTCCCTGTCTTTATGGCAGGCTATGCCATCACGTTCGTAGGCTTTCTCATAATTCAGGAGTATTATCCGGGAGACTATGCCTATCTTGAGATGATATGGTATTTTTGCGGCTTTAATGTCTTAATGATGACTGTGCCGATGTTTATCGCCGCATCGCGTTTCACCGCCCCTGCGCGCCCGTGGCTGAGTTATATGGCGGCGTTGACTTTCGGCATATACCTTTGTCATTACCCCTTTGAGTTTGTGGCCTACGACCTGCTTGACATACCCTCGTTAGCGCCGTGGATGCGCATTATCGGAGGTGCGGTAATAACGTTCGCCGCCGCTTCGGTGTTGACGGCCCTCTTCAGGGCGGTTCCAGGTCTGCGCCGGTTGATTGCATAAAGATAAAAAGAGGGTGTGTCAAAATTCAGTCGCCATTATGGAGGCCGAATGCTTTAGCTTTCGGCACCGCGACGCGAAGCTTGATTTTCAGGAGTTTGACGTAGTGGCCAAAGCTAAAGCATTGGCCCTCCATATTGCTTCGCGACGCGATTTTGAATTTTGACACACCCTCTTTTAGTCGAGTTTGTCGGCCGTGTTGCGGGCCTTGTCGGCGAGATTGTCGGCAAGGTTAGCTGCTTTTCCGAGAATATCATGGAGCGCGCCCGAGGCTTTGTCCTTCAGGTTCGCAGCCGTGTCGGCGGCTTTGTCTTTGAGGTTTGCGGCGGTTTCCTTGATGTTGTCGGCCACTGCTTTGCCCTCTTCTTTTGCGGCAACTTTTGCGGCGTCGGTGCTTACCTGGGCTGCTGTTTTAGATACTTCGGCAGCGTGTTTCGCGATTGTTTCGTTTGTTACAGACATAGTAGTAAATTGAGATTTTGGTTAAAACCGGGACGCCGTTGTGGCGCCCCGGCGGTTAGTGTTGATTAAGTGTTAGGGTTATTAAGATTGACAGTCTGTCACTCTTGGCTGAAAATTACGATGCGGTTCCAGTTATTGGTGCCATAGGGCTGCTTGCTGCTGCCTTCGGCGTTCTTGACGAGGCGGTCCTGCGAGATGCCGTAGTTGTTGACGAGGATGTTGTATACGGCCTGAGCACGGCGTTCCGAGAGCTTCCGGTTGTAGGCGTCTGTGCCTGTGTCCTTGTCGGCATAGCCGGTGATGGTTACTTTGGTCTTGGGGTTAGCTTTCATGTATTCGGCAACGTTGTAGACATTGACCATTTCCATGGGGGTTACATTAGAGGAGTTGATGGAGAAGCGCACTGTGGTCAGCATAGGTGAGGTCTTGACAACGGGTGTGGGTGCAGGAGCGGGCTTGACTTCGGGGCAGGGGAGCTGATTCTCTGCTACGGCGAGGGCTGCGGAGGTAACGGCGAGTTCCTCGCGGAGGTCGTTGACCTGATTGTTGAGTGAAGCCATGTATGCGGCGTCAGCACATGGGTCATAAGTGTTGAAACTCTTGCCGCCGATGTTGAAGGTTAGGCCGCCGGTTGCCTGGAAAGCGATGTCGACGGGTGCGTCGGCCACTACATTGTTATAGTTGTCGCCGGCAAAACTTGCGCGTCCTTCAAGGAAGAAGTCGACGTATTTGCAGAGACGGAAGCGCAGTTGCAGACCGGCGCTGACGGGGAGCATCCAGGAGGTGGTGCGCTTGTTGCCGCCTTGATAGACATTAACATACTGAGTATCGCCGCCGAAGTGGTGGACATAGGCACCGCCGATACCTATGAAAGGAACTACGCTTACGGGGCGGGAGAGGTTGACACCGCCGATGGAGTTACACATGTCCCACATGATGTCGCCGTTGATTGACGCCGAGCGGTAGTGTAGCGTGTGCCCGTCGATGCCTTCGGCGAAGTTGCCGTAGTAGCCGCTGAAGCGGAAACCGAAATAGGGAGAGAACCAGCGGCCGAAGGCGAGGTTATATGTTGCGCCAATGTGCTTCTTCTGATTCTTGAAGCCCTCCATGACGGGTAGATTCACGCCTGCGCCGAATTGGAGGAACCATCCGTCGCGCCAGGTATTGTAGTAGTGGGGTGTGCAGTCGGGAACTTCAGTGATTGTGATGGATTCCTGAGTCACAACAGCGTCTTGCGCAGCTATCGGAATCGAGCTGCCAACAATGGCCGCGGCCATTAACGAAAGCATAGTTTTCTTGTTCATTTTTTCAAACAGTTAATGAGTGTTACAGTTTGACAAATAAACAAAACGCCTCGCCAAAAAGTTCAGCGACCTTTCGGGAATATTATTTCGGCGAGTGCGCGGATGTGCTCGGGAGTGGTTCCGCAACACCCTCCGACAATGTTGACCACGTGGCTTTCAATCAGCGGCCGCAATGTTTCGGCAACGGCGGCGGGATCGTCGGGATAATGCCCTGAACCATTCGGAAGTCCTGCGCTCGGGTGGAGCGATTTAAAGCATGGCAGCGGCCCGAGCTGCTCAATGAACCGGACGAGATGTGCGGCACCATATCCGCAGTTAAATCCAAGGCTCAGGGGCGAGAGGGGCAGCAGGGTTTCAACAAATTCGCGGATTGTCGCACCGCAGAGCAATGTCCCTGACGGAGTGAGGGTTGTGGAAAACAACAATTCAATATCGTCGAGTTCCTGTCGGATGACGCGACCGACTTCAAAGGCGTTGGTCGGACTGCACACGGTTTCCAGCATCAGTGCGTCCGCTCCGCCGTTGACGAGGGCGCGTGATGCCTGTCGTGCCTCAGCGGGCGAGTATGTCGGACCGATAATGCCGACAACATAGCGCTCGGGGCCGGCGGCCAGGCGGGCAATGCGTGCCGACTTCTCAGGGGCACCTCCTGGCATGAATGTATTGGTCGTCAGAATGTCGGCGCCCGCTTCGACATATTGCTGGTAGATGTCGGTCTCCGAGGCGCCTCCTCGTAGCATCGTTGCCATGGCGCCGTCCATCACCAGAGGGCGCCGGCGGAGTTCTATGGCCGGATTTCTCATTTTGCTTGTTGCAAAGTTACCGATTTTCTACGAAAATGTGTAAATTTGTGGGGTATGAAAACGAAAAACTATTTGATCAGTGCAGCGCTATCGTGTGTTTTGGCGGCAACGGCAGCGTCGCCCGTAGAGTCCGACGATAATCCCCGCGGCGCCCTCTCAGGGCGCAATATTGCCCTGTGGCAGAGCCACGGCCGCTATCATGACTCGGCCGAAGACCGATGGAAATGGCAGCGGTGCCGGCTTTTCGGCACGGTTGAAGACCTCTATACCCGCTCCTACGTGGTTCCCTTTCTCGTGCCGATGCTCGAGAATGCCGGGGCCTATGTGATGCTTCCGCGAGAGCGTGACTCTAACCCGTTGGAGCTCGTTATCGACCCCGACGGCGGATATGCCGTCGGCAGTTGCGCGGAGCATTCGGGCAAACAAAAATGGCAGGATGCGCCGGCGCCCGGTTTCGGTCTTCCGGTTGAAGTGCTGACCGCGGGAATGAATCCGTTCGAACTTGGAGGGGCGCGTTGCGTAAAGAGTGTCAGTGACCCGAAAAAGGCCTCGACGGTCATCTGGCGGGCTGCGGTGCCCGAGAGCCGTGATTATGCCGTTTATGTCAGCTATCCACCATTGAAAAAGGCGGTCAGCGACGCTAAATATACCGTCCACACCGCCGTTGGCGACAAACATTTTACCGTCAATCAGAAAATGGGCGCCGGAACATGGATGTATCTCGGCACGTTCCCGTTCAAGGAATCGAAACACTCCGCCGACCTGGTGACGCTGACAAACGTGTCGGCGGTCCATGACGGCATGGTCGGCGCTGATGCCGTCAGGCTCGGTGGCGGCATGGGCAACGTTGCCCGCGGCCCCGAGGGCGCCGAAAGGGTCAGCGGAATGCCCCGCTGGGCCGAGGCGGCGCGCTATTGGCTGCAATGGGCCGGAATGCCTGACTCTGTCTATGCCAATCAGGAGGGCGACTACCGCGACGATATTTTCTGCCGTCCGCAGTGGGTAAATTACATGCGTGATAATCTTAATGTCCCCATTGACCTGGCGCTGGCGTTCCATAGCGATGCCGGAACTATGGGCGGCGATTCCATTGTGGGCACGCTTGGAATCTATTACACCGCCCGGAAGCGCGGCAAGTTTGCCGACGGAACTTCGCGTCTGCAGAGCGAAAAACTTTGCAAAGCGATAGTCAATCAGGTTGTCAACGACGTGCGCGCGAGCTATGACTCCAATTGGACGATGCGCAAGCTCCGTGATGCCAAATATATTGAGGCACGCGTGCCTGAGGTGCCGACAATGCTTTTAGAGCTGTTGTCGCACCAGAATCTCGCCGATATGCGCTATGGTCTTGATCCTCAGTTCCGTTTCGACGTCTCCCGTGCGGTCTATAAGGGAATACTTCGATTCCTGTCTGACCGCAAACTGGCCCGGTATGTCGTGCAGCCCCTGGCTCCGTCAGAGGTTGCTCTAACGGAGCTCAGTGCCGGGCGTTACCGGCTCAGCTGGGCGCCGACGCCTGATCCGCTTGAGCCTACAGCCATGCCGACGCGCTATTTCGTTGAGGTGCGCGAGGGCAAAGAGCTATCGGAGCCTTTCCGTCGTCTGACGGAGATTGCCGCGACAGAGACGACCGTTGAGATTCCCGCGGGTGAAATCAGGAGTTATCGTATCATCGCTGCCAACGGCGGCGGCGTCAGCTTCCCGTCGGAGGTCATGGTCGCGGGCTACGTGCGCGGTGCGTCGGCAACCGTTACGGTTGTAAACGGCTTTACCCGCGTCGGTGCGCCCGACTGGTTTGTTGCCGACTCGCTTGCCGGGTTCGGACTGACCGATCCCGGAGTTGCTTTCGGGTCAGACCTATCTTATACCGGTGCGCAATATGACTTTGACCGCACCCGCCCATGGGTCCATGATGATCAGCCCGGCTTCGGAGCCTCGAGGGCCGACATGGAGACTCGAGCGGTCTACGGCAACTCTTTCGATAATGTCTTGGCCCACGGCGTCGCTATCATGGATGCCGGCTATTCCTTTGTCTCCCAGTCGGCAGCGGCTTTTGCTCAATCAGACCGCAGGCCCGACATGGTTGACCTCATACTCGGATTGCAGCGTGAAACTAAAATCGGTGTCGGCGAGCGAGCACCGGCTCATCAGACATTCCCCGCCGGACTCAGGTGGCGCCTCGAATCGCTTGCTGCCGACGGGGTGGGGATGTTTGTCAGCGGGGCATATGTCGCCTCAGATTGTCGCGATGCCGAATCGCAGGAGTTCTTACGCAATGTGCTCGGAATTGGTCTGCGCTGCGACCGCGCCTCTGCAATCGGACGCGTCAGCGAGGTCCGCTCGCTCTATTTCGGCAGCTTCCACGGAGGCGCATACTCCTACTCGACGATGCCCGGTGAACAACCCTATGCGGTGACTTCTCCCGATGCCATTATTCCCTCGGCACCGACTGCGTCGATTATCATGCGTTATGACGACAACCAGTCGCCGGCGGCCGTTGCCATGGCCGCTACGACTCATCGCGTAGTGACTCTCGGCTTTCCCTTTGAGGCGGTGAAGACCAACTCTCAGAAACGCCTGCTTATGAACCAAATTCTCAACTTTTTGAGCAAATGATACATCTGAAAAATTATTCTATCGACGAGATCAAGCGTGCCGCCGCAGAGGCCGACGGCGACTATACACTTCTGACCCTGACTGCCGACACTGTTCTCGACGTTGACCTGCGCCGCCTGGAGCAGGTTGCACACGATACGGACGCGCTCGGCGTGTATGGTAACTTCGAGCGTGACGGCGAGTTCATCCGCCTGACCGACATGCAGCGCGGCTCCGTGCGCGACGATTTCGATTTCGGTCCCGTCATGCTCGTGCAGACCGAGGCGTTGCGTCAGGTTGTCGACGAGATGCCCCCTCTGAAATATGCCGCCTTTTATGCCCTCTGTCTGCGCTTTTATGCCAACATTGAATTTTTGCCCGAGCGAGTCTGTCGCGTCAGATCGGCCAATGTTATTACCGACGGCGGCGAGGAGCAGTTCCGCTACGTTGACCCGTGCAACCGCGAGGCGCAGATTGAGAAGGAACGGGTGTTCACCGACTTTCTTCACTCTATCGGAGCCGACGTCGAGCCGGGGAGTCCTGTCAGTCATGATGGCGATTTTCCCGTTGAGGCGTCTGTCATCATTCCGGTGCGCAACCGTGTGCGCACGGTCGGTGATGCCATACGCAGCGCCCTGTCGCAACAGACTGACTTCACGTTCAATGTCATAGTCGTTGATAATCATAGCGATGACGGCACTACCGCGCTGGTTGATGCCATAGCAGACTCCCGCCTGGTGCATCTCATTCCTGAGCCGGGTCACGGCATCGGCGGCTGCTGGAACGCTGCGCTCGATGCCGCCGAGTGCGGGCGCTTTGCCGTGCAGCTTGACTCCGACGATGTCTATTCGTCAGAAAGCACTCTGCAGCGTATTGTTGACAAATTCCGCGAAACCTCGGCTGCCTGTGTGATAGGGTCATACACGCTTACCGACTTTGATCTCAATGTCATTGCCCCGGGGTTGATTGACCATGCCGAATGGACCGACGCCAACGGAGCCAACAACGCCCTGCGCATCAACGGTCTCGGAGCTCCCCGTGCATATTTCACTCCCGTTGCGCGCGCATTGCGTTTTCCCGACGTCAGCTATGGCGAAGACTACGCGATGGTATTGCGTATTACCCGCGACTATCGCCTTGCACGCATTTTCGATTCACTATATTACTGCCGTCGCTGGGGCGGAAACTCTGACTCGAATCTGAGCCGCGAAAAAATCAATGCCAACAACGTCTACAAAGACTGGATCCGTACGGTCGAAATTCTTGCCCGCCGAAATGCCAAAGATTGATATTGACGGCTTCATAGCCGCACAACTTGAGGCCTGGCCGATAGCCGCAGCCCGCTTCGAGGCGCTCCGCAGGATGGAGACAAAGAGTGTCGGGGGCTATCGGGTGCAATTCAATCCCGCCCGCGCCGTCAGCACTGCTGCTAAAGTTGATTTGGCGAGCATTGCCGCGCGACCCTGTTTCCTCTGTGCGTCAAACCGCCCTTCCGAACAACGGTCCATAGAGTGGGAAGACCTCGAAATCCTCGTTAATCCATTCCCGGTGTTTCCGGGTCATCTGACTATAGCCGCTCACAACCACTGTCCGCAGACAATGTTAGGACGCACCGCCCAAATGCGTCGGCTGAGTCGTGCCCTGCCCGGCTATACGGTCTTTTTCAACGGTGCGCGCTGCGGAGCCTCGGCGCCGGATCATATGCACTTCCAGGCCGTTCCGAGCCGATATATGCGCATTCCCAAACGATATTACACCTATGAGCTGCCTGAGGCCGATTTTTCGGCTGAAGAGATAGACCCGATTGTCAACATGGTCTGCACCGACGGCGTCATTACGGTGATTCCTCGTGCGAAGCATCGCCCTGACTGCTATGGCGAGCTGCTCGTCAGTCCTGCGGCCATCGACCTCTGCGGCACTCTGATTGCAGTGCGCCGCAACGATTTCGACCGCCTCGACGCCGCGAAAGTTGACTCCATTATTCGCGAAGTAACTCTCGGCGAACCGCCGCTATATGTCGGGTTGACCGCTTCCAATCCGACAATTAAACCCGAAGCCGACGGAACCACCACGGTCGGGGGCATTGTGATTGGCAAGGATTTTCATTGGCAGCGCCGACGAACGCAGCGTTTCTGTGGCGAGGTGATGCTCCACGACGGCATGCCGATAAATCGTGTCGGAATCGAGGAATATCTGCGTTCGGTAATATCGTCGGAGATGTCGTCATTATCATCGCCTGAGTTATTGAAGGCTCACGCTGTTATTTCGCGCAGCTGGGTGCTCGCGCAGATGAGGGCCACGCGTTCGCTCGCCGATCAGGGCGAATCTTTTGACGAGAATTTTCCGGGCGAGATTTCAATCTGGTTTGACCGTGCCGACCATGTCGGGTTCGACGTTTGTTCCGATGACCATTGTCAACGATATCAGGGCATTACGCAGATAAACGATGCCGTCAATGATGCTGTTGCAGCCACGCGCGGACTCGTCCTGACTTCGTGTGGCAAGATCTGCGACGCCCGTTTTTCAAAATGTTGCGGCGGAGCGTTTGAACGCTTTGAAAGCTGTTGGCAGCCGGCGGTGCATTCCTATCTTCGCGAGGGGCGCGATATTCTGCCGGCGGCTCCCCTGCCGGACCTTACGGTAGAATCAAATGCCCGCGAGTGGATCGATGGCCGTCCCGCCGCGTTTTGCGGCGAGGCTCCGAAGGCGGTGTTCGAACGGGTGCTTAACGACTACGACCGCGAGACAACTCCCGACTTCTATCGCTGGACCGTGCGCTATTCCGAAGCGGAACTCAGTGACCTGATTACCCGCAACTCGGATATGGACTTCGGTCGTGTGCTCGATCTCGTGCCTCTTTCGCGCGGAGTGTCGGGGCGCATAACGCGGTTGAAAATTATAGGTGAGAAGCTGACGCAGATTATCGGTAAGGAGCTCATTATCCGCCGATGGCTCAGCAGCAGTCATCTCTATAGTTCAGCATTCATAGTTGACCGCGAGGGCACGGATTTCATTCTCCGCGGGGCGGGGTGGGGACATGGTGTCGGCCTCTGCCAGATTGGGGCCGCTATGATGGCCGAGCGCGGGTTTGACTACAAGCAGATTCTTGCCCATTACTTTCCCGGGGCTGAACTGACGGTGCTTTACTGAACTTTGGCACGCGATTTGCTATTCTAAAGATGTATGAATACGTATGAATACAAAGAGGCGGTCGAGGCCGCTCTCGCCCGGCGGAACTTCCACGAAGCGTTTCGCCTTCTCCGCATAATGCTCCCCGCCGAAGGCAACCGCCATCGCAACGAGCTTGAATCGGCCGAAGAAGACTATAGCCGCATAATGGACTATGCCCTCACCGGTGCCCCTGACCCCGGGCGTGAGGAGCAGATTTCAGCGATGGTGACACGAATCTATAGCATTCTTGATATGTTGCTGCGCGAGAGTCTGATCGCTGAGCATAATTCGCTATATTTCAGCGTAACGCGCACTCTTAGATTGCGTCGTGGCGAAACGCTTGCATCATTGATTTCGGAATTTGCGGCAGCACTGCATCGTTTGGGTAGACTCACTGGAGTCAGCGACGATGACCGCGCGGAGGCCGAAAGCCTCGAGGAGCGATTGTTTGAGCGGTTGTGGACAACTACTCCTCTGTCGGTCGATGAGATTTCCGCAGTGCGCTCATTCATGAACGACGATATCGTTCCTCTGACTGCCAAGTCTATGGTTGTCGGTGCGTTGACCATGTCTTTGCTGCAGTTCTTCAGCGAACCGACGCTGCGGTTGCTCCTTGAGTTCGCCGTTCCCGAGGCTGAAGTCGAGCTTCGGGCGCGGGCTACCGTGGGCGCAGTGCTTGTAATGGCTCGATGGCCGCGTCGCTCGTCGACAAAGGGTGTCAATCGTCAGCTCGAGGCGCTGCGCGACGTTTCCACATGGCGACGCGACGTTGAGCACACCGTCATGCAGATTATACGCTCGGCCGATGTCGACAAGTTCTCGAAAACTTTGCGCGACGAGATTATTCCCGAGGTAATGAAACTGCGTCCTGACATCGAGCGTCATATTAAAGAGAGCGGCTTCGACCCGTCGGACCTCGAAATGAATCCCGAGTGGGACGAGATGCTTGAAAAGTCGGGCCTCAGCGAAAAGATGCGCAAACTCTCTGAAATGCAGGAGCAGGGCGGCGACCTTTTCTATCCTGTTTTTCAGATGCTCAAGACCTTCAGGTTCTTCAGCCATATCTCCCATTGGTTCATGCCTTTTTCAACGTCACGGCTCGACGTGCGTCGCGCTTTGGGCCACGATGCCGCCCTCGAGGTGCTGCTCGAGGAGTCGCCGATGATGTGTGGCAGCGATAAGTATTCGTTTGCCCTCTCGGTCGACCGCTTGCCGGAGAGTCAGAAGCAGATGCTGATGACTCAGCTCGGCAATGCCGCTGCCGGCGGTATGATTGACCTCGCCGGGCGTCTGACGGAGGCTGATACGATGAAACTGGCAATCACCGCTTACATCCAGGACCTCTATCGCTTCTTTGCGCTCTTCCGCCGCAACGGCGAGTTCGCCAATCCGTTCAAGCAGCCGGTAAACCCTGCCGGCATTCCGGCACTGGCCGCCGATTTTACTGCTGCCGACAAGGTCCGGCTGCTCGGTGAATTCTATTTCAAGCACGGTCATTTCGGCGAGGCCCTGACGCTTTTCCGCACAATCGAAGTCTCCGACCTGTCGCTTCATCAGAAAATGGGCCATGCCCTGCAGCGACTCGGTCGTCTCGACGAGGCCCTGGTTGAGTATGAACGGGCTGAAATGCTCGCCCCCGAATCGGAGTGGACGCTTTTGCGCCTTGCACGCATCAACAAGCAGCTCGGACGCCACCGCAAGGCTCTTGACTACTATGAGCGAATTGAGAAAATCAGCCCCGACAAGCCGGCAACGGCGCTAAGCATGGGCCATTGCTATCTTGAGCTCAATGAGCTGCGCGAGGCTTTGCACTATTTCTATAAGGCCGAGATGCTTGACGAAAAGTCAACGAAAGCGCTGCGCCCGATTGCCTGGTGTGCGTTTCTCAACCGCGATTTTGAAACCGCACGCCGCTATCTCGACCGCATTCTGGCGGAACTCGATCCCGAGGCTGCCGACTATCTTAACATGGGTCATCTCGCCCTGGCCGAAGGCAGGATCCGCGAGGCGATAAACCTCTACTCCCTCAGCGCTCCCGAAATGGAAAGCCTCGAGAAGATGATGGCTGACGACATGCCTCTGCTTCAACGTGCGGGTGTCGACGTCTCGGTCATTCCCCTTATTCTTGACGCAATAAGATATAAGAATGATAACAGATAATCCTCTGCTCCGACATTTTTACCTGCCCCCGTTCGGCGAGATCAAGAACCGACATTTTCTCCCTGCCATTGAGCATGGAATCGCTGCGGCACTTGCCGAAGTTGACGAGATTGTCGCTAATCCCGAAGCCCCGACGTTTGAAAACACCGTCGAGGCCCTGGAACGGTCTGGTAGGGAACTCGACCGAGTTCTCGGGGTGTTTTATCCTCTCCTTTCGGCCGAGGCCGACGATGAACTGATGGAAATATCGCTCACGGCCTCGACTCTGCTGAGCGACTATTCGTCGAAGGTATCGCTCAACGAGGCCCTGTTCAACCGCATCCGTCAGGTTTATGAGTGCCGCGACTCGCTCGTGCTCTCAGCTCCCCAGCGCAAATTGCTGACCGATATCTATCTCAGCTTTACGCGCAGCGGTGCGGCCCTCGAAGGCAATGACCGAGAGCGGTTTCGCGAGATATCGGCGCGTCTAAGCGAGTTGACAACCACGTTTGGTCAAAACGTCAAGAAAGAGCTCGCAACCTATGCTCTCGAACTCAACAAGCAACAAGTCGCCGGACTGCCACAATGGCTCATTGACCAAATGGCGGAAAATGCGCGCGAACGCTCATCGTCGGCGCCCTATGTGTTGACGCTCCAAGCTCCGGAGTATATGGCGTTCATGCGTTTGTCGCCCTTCGATGACCTGCGCTGCGAACTCTACATGATGTATAGCCGCCGAAATACCCGCGGCCAATACTCAAACGTTGATATCGTGCGTGAAATCAGCAATCTGCGTCTCGAAGAGGCCCGTCTTCTCGGGTTCAAGACCTTTGCCGACTTCAAGCTTGCCCGCACAATGGCCGGCACTCCGGGGGCCGCTCTCGGACTTCTCGACAGCCTGCGCGACGCCTACATGCCCGCGCTGAGGCGTGAACTCGATGAACTCCGCGAGTTTGCCGGCGAGGAAATTACCCCCTGGAACTATTCCTACCAATCCAATCGCCTGCGCAAGGAGCGCTATGACTTTGACCCCGAAAGCGTGCGCCCCTACTTTGAACTCAACGCAGTGATTTCAGGTGTGTTCGGACTTGCTGAACGGCTCTACGGAATCACGTTTGCCCGCCGCGACGACGTTGCCGTATATCATTCCGATGTCAAAGTCTATGAAGTCACGGACTCCGACGGTTCTGCCCTCGGACTACTCTACACCGACTTCTTCCCCCGCGCCGGACGCAAGAGTCCCGGAGCATGGATGACCGACTTCCGCGAGGCCGATGGCGAGGTGCGCCCTCAGGTAAACATCGTCATGAACTTCACCAAACCGACCGCCGAGCGCCCATCGCTTCTCTCGCCGGGCGAGGTCACGACCTTTCTCCATGAGTTCGGTCACTCGCTCCATTCGCTGCTCACCCGAGCGACCTACCGCTCGCAGGCCGGCACTAACGTTGACCGCGACTTCGTCGAGCTCCCGTCGCAGTTCAACGAAAACTTTTTCTATTCGCGCGAGTTCCTCCGTGGCTTTGCCCGCCATTATCTCACGGGAGAACCGCTTCCCGACGAGCTCTACGACCGGATGATAGCATCGCGACGCTTTGGCGCGGCCTACGCCTGCATTCGTCAGCTCAACTTCGGCTATCTCGACTTCGGATTCCACTCCATCGCCACACCCATCGACGACGTTGCCGCAACCGAGCGCCGTTCAACCGAGCGTGTTGAAATATTCCCGGCTATAGACGGAGCCATGACTGCGACCTCGTTCGGCCATATTTTCTCCGGCGGATATGCCGCGGGCTACTACTCCTACAAGTGGGCCGAAGTGCTCGACGCCGATGCTTTCGCCTACTTTGAGGAGCAGGGAATCTACAATCCGCAGCTTGCCGACTCCTTCCGTCGCAACATCCTCGAACGCGGAGGCTCAGCCCCTGCCGACGAACTCTATCGCGCCTTCCGCGGCCGTGACGCCACCGTCGCCGCCCTCCTCGCCCGCGACGGCATACATCAGTAGAGTATTGCATTCATGCCGGCAGGAGTGTCAGCGGGTGAGGAATTTGTGGCGTTTGAGGGTGTGGGCGGCGGCGATGGCGATGAGGGCGTAGCCGATGATGCCGTGCCAGCCGCCGATGGTCGAGTGGCGCCAGTGGATGAACATATGAACTGTGGCGGCAAGGGCGGTCAACAGTGTCAGCAGGGCTGCGACGGCGAGCAGCCGGGTCGCGGACGATTTCTGCGCTCGCAGTTTCTTGAGCCACCCGCGGCTGCCAAAATGGAGCGAGAGATGCCATCCAATCAGGCCGAACATGATGAACCCCATGGCAATGTGCAGCCATATGAAGTTCATTCCAAGCCATACGGTTTCGAGCTGGAGGCCCGAGGCGAGCATGGCCACAATGACTGCGAGCAGCGACATGTCGCACAGTTTGAGTTTCGTGATTTTCTTCATAACCGACCACAAAGTTAGGAAAAATCTCGGAATTTTCGGGTATGGCGCCTCAGATGCTTGCAGGATAACAAAAAAAATCGTAACTTTGCACCCGTCTAAACGGACACCAATATATCTAACCCAACTCATTATTAACTTCAAAACAATCTCTAAAGTATGGCAACCAAGATTCGTCTGCAGCGCCGTGGTCACAAGGACTACGCCTTCTATCCTATCGTAATCGCCGACAGCAGAGCGCCACGTGATGGCAAATTTATCGAACGCATTGGTAGTTACAATCCTAACACCAACCCTGCAACGGTAACTTTGAACTTCGAGCGGGCTCTGTATTGGCTGAATGTGGGTGCACTTCCCACCGAAACTGTCCGCACCATTCTTTCTCGGGAAGGTGTCCTTCTGATGAAACACCTCCAGGGTGGCGTCAAGAAAGGCGCATTTGATGAGGCTGAAGCAGAACGTCGCTTCGCTGCTTGGAAACAGAAAAAGCAGAGTGCTATCGATGCTGACAAGGCCGTTGTGGCATCCAAGAAAGAAGAAGCTCTGAAGGCTCGTCTCGAGGCTGAGCAGGCTGTCAACAAGGCTAAGGCAGAAGCCGTGGCCAAGAAGAAAGCCGAAATCGCTGCCGCAAAGGCCGAGGCTGAAGCTGCCGCCGCTGCTGAGGCTGCTGCAACCGAAGCTCCCGCCGAAGAGGCTCCCGCCGCCGAAGCTCCCGCTGCGGAATAAGGTTCTTCAAAGCAGACAAAACAGAAATCCGCGTCCCGATGCGCGGATTTTTTTATCGTTCTCAGTTAATATGGAATATTTTACTCTATATAATCCCGATGTGCGAGTGATTGAATCTGCTGCTGACGCTCTGCGTGCAGGCAAGCTCGTGATTTACCCGACCGATAGCCATCCCGCTCTTGCCGCCGACTCGTTGAACCCTGCGGCAATCGCAGCCCTCTGTCGCCTGAAAGGCGTTAATCCCGAGAAGCACACTCTCACGCTTGTTTGCGATTCTATTGCTCGAGCCGCGCAGTATGCCCACATTGACAATAATGCTTTTGACGTCATCAAGCGCAACACCCCCGGGCCGTTTACTTTCATATTGCCGCCGTCGCATACTCTTCCGAAAGTCTACAAGGGGCGCAAGGAGGTAGGAGTGCGCATCCCCGACAATGACATTGCCCGAGCACTGGCCGCCGAACTCGGTCATCCGCTGCTGAGCGGTTCGCTGGGCGAGACTGACCCGATGGACCTCGAAAGCAGCGTTGAGATGATTCTTATCGACGGCGCTGCCGAATTTGCCGACGACCCTCAGAGCTCGGCTCTGGTTTCCCTGCTCGATTCCTCAGCGCCCGAACTCCTGCGCGAAGGCCCTCTTGAACTCCGCTGACAATCTCATTTCATCGGGCGGAAGGAGCAGAAGTCCCTCGGGGCGCATGAGCAGGATGTTGTCGGCCTCGCGGAAGGCCGGTTCGAGTTCATGGGTGGAGTAGAGAATGGTTTTTCCCTGCTCGCGGGCAAGACGGCCGAGCAGCGCTGCAATCTCGTAGCGTCCCGGAACGTCGAGAAAGCTTGTCGGCTCGTCGAGAAGAATAACGGGAGTTTTCTGGGCGAGAGCTCGCGCGAGCATTATGCGTCGCCCTTCGCCGTCGGAAATCCGCGAGACCCTACGGTCTGCGAACTCTGTCATGCCAACGGCCTCAAGAGCGTTGCCGACTATGGCTTCGTCGGCAGGTGTGAGGCGCCCGAGCAGCCCCGTGTGGGGCGAACGTCCGTAGCTGACGAGCTGGCGGCAGGTGAGGTTTTCAACCCTGACGCTTTCGGTGGTTATCACCGCAATGGTCAATGCCAGTTCGCGGGCAGAAGCGCGCGCAACGTCCAGATTGTTGATTATCACGCGGCCGCATGTTGCCCGTTGTGCTCCCGATAGCACGCGCAGTAGCGTAGACTTGCCGCAGCCGTTGCGCCCGATGAGTGCGGTCAGGTTGCCGGAAGCAATGGTCAGCGACTGACTTGAAATGAGTGGCCTGGCCGAGTCGTTGGCTATACTTATGTCGTGCAGTTCAATCATTTGCGCAGAACTATATAGATAACTACCGGAATGCCGGCAAGCGACGTAACGGCATTGATAGGTATGAGGAACCTGCGGGAAAGAATGTCGCAGGTAATCAGCATAATGGCACCGATGAGCGCCGAAGCGGGTATCAGGGTGCGGTGGTCGGCGGTCTGCATCAGACGGCGGGCAATGTGGGGCACGGCCAGGCCGATAAATCCGATGGGCCCGCAAAAGGCCGTGACGCTTCCGGCCAGCAGCGTTGTGGATGTCAGAATCATGAATCGTGAGCGCCGCAGGTTGGTGCCCACACTACGAGCAAATCCGTCGCCCAATTCGATGAGGTTCAGAGTCTTGAGTGTAGGAATTGTCAGCACGATGCCGATAACGACAGCTCCGGCGAGAATTGCCAACTGCGTTGCCGTCACTTCGCTCAGTGACCCCATTGTCCAGATAACGTAGCTTTTCAGCGCCTGCTCATCGCTGACGAACTGAAGAATCTGAACTATAGAGCCGATGGCTGACGAGAACATGATTCCTAAGATCAGCAGGGTCATCACGTTGTTGATACGCTCATTAACGAGGAGCAGCAGTCCCATCACCGCCGCGGCGCCCGTCATTGCAGCTCCGGCGATGCCGAGGGTGGTGCCGGCGCCGGCAAGCAGCAGCAGGGCCACTCCGAGCGATGCTCCGGAGCTCAGGCCGAGCACATACGGTCCCGCCAACGGATTGCGGAAGAGAGTCTGCATTTGCAGGCCGCTGACGCTCAGAGCCATGCCTGCGAGTAATGTTGTCAGTGCCTTTAGCAGGCGAATGTCTATGACAATTGCGCTCGTGCGCTCGTCGGCGTCGCCACATAGCGACGCAAGAATATCGCGCAGCGAAATGTCGGCGCTACCGATGCATAGGTCGGCAAGCAGCAGGGCCGTCAGGACAAAAATAAGCAGAGCAAGGAGCCCGCGGCGTTTCATTTCAGGCGAACGAAATAGCGCATCGAGTCGGGCGCCGAAAATGTGAAAATTTTATTTAACTCTTTGGTGACCAGATCGGGTCGCGTTGCTCCCGACTCATAGAAGTCGGGAGTTTGGTTCCATATCTCGCCCGAGAAGTCGCCTTTGGGAACGAGTCGGCGGGCCTCTGCGGCTGTCGAAACCGTGCCGGGGCAGAGCCAGATCTCGGCGTGGGCAAGCGCCGGCAGAGCCTCCTCGAGATCCATGGGGCGGCTGCTGACACCTTCGGGCTGGCGGGCGCAAATCTTTCCGCCGCCGTCTTCAATGAGTCGGGTCATGTAGTTATCTTTTCCGGCAATGAACCATGTGCCTTGATAGGGGGCGTTCATCATCACCCGGGTCTCGCCGGCAGCGGGTTCATATGCGTCAGTTATTTTGCTGAATGTCGAGCGCGCGTCGCGGCCACACAGTGCCCCGAGGGCTACTATCCATTCAGCTCTTCCGAGCGGTTGCTGCTCCTCGAAGTCGTGGATATAGACAGTCGGAATCGCAAGCTCGTCGAATTTGCTTTCGGCGGGATTGCGTCCGCCGATTCCATAGATTAGGGCCAGGTCCGGCTTGGCGGCGAGAATGGCCTCATAGTCCATTGCTCCATCATATCCGGCCTCGGCAGCGCGGGATTTGACCGTCGGGTTGCAAATATACTCGCGGTTGCTGACGGCAACAACCGCAGAGTCTGAGCCGATGGCCGCGAGGGCACCGACATATGTCGACGACATGCAGAGCAGCGAGCCGAAGCCCCCTTCGGGTATGATAATACGCATTGTGTCAGGACGATAAACCTCGAGCATCAGGCGTGTGGTGTCATTGGCCGGAGAATATATGCGGAAGCCGGTTGCATAGCTTGGGGAGTATACTTCATTGGTGAAATCGTCAGTCGACGTCAAGGTGACTGTGCGTGTGCAACCGCACATTGTCGACGCCGCTATAGCGGCGAGAATCAGTAGTTTATTCATTTATAAGTCTTATTGCGAGTTCAAGCATGGTATCGATGCCCTCAAGAGCAAGCAGAGGGTCGAGGTCAATTTCACATCCCGGATCGGGCGAGATGCCGTGTTCGGTCAACTGCCCCTGAGCGTCGAGCACGCGCACTGCGCTCATCCTAATGCTCCACCCGCATGGAATTTCCATTGTCAGAGGCATGCCGGAGCCGCCGCCGGTGGTCGCTCCGGCGTGGCGAACGTTGGTCAGTGCTTTCATGCACATGACCAAATAGTTGGCTGCTGAGAATGTTGAACGGTTCGTGAGCAGTACGACCGGTTTGATCCATACGTAGTTGGTGCCGTCGAGCGGCTTGAAGCGGATGGGGTAGGGAGTGTCGAATGCGTTATGTGCCGGTCCGGTTTTATGTTGCATGTAGCCGACGGTCTGCTCCTCGAGAATGAAGTGGCGCACCCAGTTTTCGGCGTAGCTCATCGAACCTCCGCCGTTGTCACGCAGGTCGAGAATCAGACCGTTGCAATCGTTCAGGTCGGTCAGAATCCAATCTATATTGCTGTTGCCCAGTCCGGAGCTGAACGATGGAATATGCACGTAGCCAACGTTGCTGCTGAGTTTGCCGTATTCAACGTTGCCGAGCCGTTTATATTCGAAATTGAGATAGCACTGTTCAATCAGGCGGCCATCGTAGTTCTGCGGATAGTCGCTCCACCAGTTGCTATAGTAGCTCGTCTCAAATCCCGACGACAGGTTTGTGTGGCCGTCGCGGAGCTCGCCAAGCATGTCGGCGCAGAGGGCGAAGAACTGGCGTGGCGACAGGTCATCGCTCACCAACGGTTCATATTTTGCGCGCACGCTCTGCCAGTCAACGTCTTTTTCACCGAAAAAGCAATAGTGCTCGTCGACCGCCGTCCATAACGCGTCGAAGTCGCCACGTCGGGTAGCCGGATATTCGTCAATCGGGTGGCAGGCCGTGGTCGCGAGCGCGAGGCTAATAATAAGCGGTAATGATTTGTGCATCTTGCTTTCGCGGGTTAATGTTGACGAAGTCGCAGACAATGCCTACTACGGCGGCATGGCTGATTCTGCGCGATGTTATGTTGTTGGCTCGAGTGCTGGTGGCGTCGAAGCGGTAGCCCAGGCGCAGGGTGTGGTGTCCGAAATTGAGGTCGACGCTCAGCAGCGAGCGTAGCCTGCGGCTATTGCCGGGCCAGGCAAAATGGACGAGGTCGGAACGGTTGCCTATGGCAATCTCATAGTAGAGTTCGCCATAGTCGGGACAGAAAAACGCTCCCGTCATAGGCGTCGAGGCTTGCCAGCGCACTGCAATAGGTAGCTTGCCGATGCTGCCGCTCCATTGGGCGAATGCTTCAGGTCCGATAGCGATGTTGCCGATTGCCTGCGCGGGATTGTTGCCGTTGCGGCTGAGATAGAGCGCACCGGCCTGCAGGCCGGCATAGCCGCCGACTCCCACTCCGAAGCCCTTGCCGAACGTCCATCGGCGCATAATGCGCCATGAGCCGTCAATTGTCGCCCCGGTCATGGTTGCGTTGCCTGCGGGATTGGTGCAGCAGTCAATCGCGATACCTGCATCCCAGCCCTGCACCAGGGTCGGGCGCTTCATGGCCTGCAGGCGGCTATATGTCAGCGCATAGCGCATTCCCGTATATTTCAGCGGACTCAGGTAAGTGTCGGCAAGGTGTGACGTTCCGACTTCAGCCATCCATGCCGACGCAACGGGGCGCAGAGGCTCCTCGGCCGCAGCGGTCGCAGCGCACACCAATATTACCATACTCAATCGACGCAGCTTCATGCTTGCAAAGTTACAAATTTTTACGTAACTTTGCACCCAAATTATCAGAAAACCAAACACAATAGAAGAATCTTTTATGGCAACAACTGCTGACTTTAAGAACGGTATGTGCCTCGACATCGACGGCCAGTATTACTTCATCGTTGAGTTCCTTCACGTTAAACCCGGCAAGGGTCCGGCTTTCGTACGCACCAAACTGAAAAACGTGCGCACCGGTCGTGTGATTGACAAAACATGGAACTCAGGCGTGAAAGTTGACGAAGTGCGCATCGAACGTCGCCCCTACCAGTATAGCTACAAGGACGAAATGGGCTATCACTTCCTCCACACCGAAACGTGGGAGGAAATCATCGTGCCCGGCGAGAGCATCGAAGGCGTTGAGTTCCTGAAAGACGGCGATATTTGCGAAGCCATGGTTCACGCTGCCAGCGAAACAGTGCTCACTTGTGAGATGCCCCAAAACGTGGTGCTCGAAATCACTTACACCGAACCGGGTATAAAAGGCGATACCGCAACCAACACCCTCAAGCCCGCAACCGTTGAAACCGGCGCAACCGTTCGCGTTCCGCTCTTCTGCAACACCGGCGACAAGGTGCGCATCAACACGCACGACGGCTCATACGTTGAGCGCGTTAAATGAATTCTGTAAAATCATTAGCGAAAGATACGGCCATATATGGACTCAGCTCCATTGTTGGCCGTTTCCTTAATTGGCTGCTCGTTCCTCTCTATACCGCCAGGCTTGCAACCGGCGAATATGGCATCGTCACTAATTTATATGCATATGTCGCTTTGATGCTCGTGGTACTGACCTACGGAATGGAAACCGGTTTTTTCCGCTTCATCAACGGACGCGAATTCCGCGACCCGATGAGGGTTTACTCTACGTCGCTGATTTCACTGGCCGTGACCTCGGCGGCGTTTGTGCTGCTGATTTTTGCGTTTATCGGTCCTATAAGCCGTGCGCTCGATTGCGGTGAACATCCCGCCTACGTCATGATGCTTGCAGTCACCGTTGCCATCGACGCTTTCACCGCCATTCCGTTCAGCTACCTTCGCTATCAGAAAAAGGCAGTGAGGTTCGCAATCTTGAAGTGTATCAATATAGCCATCAACATCGGGTTGAATCTCGTTTTCTTCTTCCTGATGTTCGATCCCGAAATTGGAGTGGGCTATATCTTTTTCGCCAATTTGCTTGCATCGTTGGCCCTGTTACCGCTCCTGCGGAGTGAGTTGACAAGCTTCAGCTGGAGGCTCGACCGAGGTTTGCTAAAGCGGATGCTCTCATACTCCTTTCCGCTGCTGATTCTCGGTATTGCAGGAAACATGAATCAAAATCTCGACAAGATTTTGTTCCCGTATCTGAGCAATAACAATATGTCGCAGCTCGGAATTTACGGGGCGTGTTGCAAAATTGCCCTGGTAATGATGATGTTTACCCAGGCATTCCGCTTTGCATACGAGCCTTTTATTTTTGCCCAAAATCGTGAGCAGGGTGCCGACAAGAGCCGTGCCTACGCCGATGCAATGAAGTTTTTTGTCATCTTCGCAATGGCGATCTTCCTCGGTGTGATGTTCTATATGCCGGTGCTTCGCAATTTCATTGCGCCTGAATATCAAAGCGGGCTGCGGGTAGTGCCCGTCGTAATGATTGCCGACATCTTTTTCGGCGTATTTTTCAATCTTTCGCTTTGGTATAAACTGCAGGACAAGACGATTTGGGGCACGTGGTTTTCGCTGATAGGACTGGTGGTTACCATTGCCGGAAACTTTATTCTCGTGCCGAGAATTGGCTACATGGGTTGCGCATGGACCGCTTTCGGATGCTACGGCATCATGATGCTCGCGAGTTACTTCGTTGGGCGCGCAAAAGATCCTCAGCGCTATCCCGTGGGCCGCATTTCGGCCTACTTTTTATCGGCGTTGGGATTGTTTGTCATGGGTGAGTGGATTAACACGGGTAATGATTGGCTGACCATGGCCGCTCGCACTCCGCTGCTGATTGTCTATGTCCTCGCAGTTGTGAAGTTTGAGCGCATTCCGTTGATCCATAGATGAAAATAGCAATACTCTCTACATCACTGACTCTCGGAGGCGCGGCGATTGTCACATCAAATCTTGCCGATGCCCTCAGAGAGCGCGGCCACGAGGTCATGACTTTCACAATGGGTCAGCACCGTGAGCGGCAACCGTCGTTTATTGCGGAGCGCCTGGAAATTTTTGTTCGCAACGGCCTGCGGCGCGACACGCTGTTCAAAGTATCGACGGCTCGTGTAGGATGCCGTGGCGTGGTTGACGCGGTGCGCAAGTTTGCTCCCGATGCAATTATTCTCGGTTGGGTCAACCAGGGTTTTCTATCGCTCGGCCAAATTGAGATGTTGGCGGATATGGCTCCGACGGCGTGGGTTATGCACGATATGTGGAACTATACCGGCATATGCCATCATGCACTGGGCTGCACCGGCTTCTGCGGAGAGTGTGGCAACTGTCCGATGCTGGGTGCGGCTTTGCGAGGCGTAAATGACCTGAGCCATAAGGGGTGGGCGCAAAAGCGCGCCTTTTATGCCCGCACACCGCTGAAACTCATTGCCGTCAGCCGTTGGGTCAAGGAGATGGCGCGCCGAAGCTCGTTGCTCCGCGACTATGACGTCAGGGTAATTCACAACGTCTATCCGCTTCAGAACTATTGGATTGGTCAGAAAGAACCCGGACTGATTGCTTTCGGGGCTGCCAGGCTCGATGACCCCATCAAAGGACTCGATCACGCCATAGATGCTCTCAACATGCTTCCCGATAATCTGAATGCGAGGGTCGTTTTTTTCGGTACTATCAAAGATGCGTCGGCGTTGAAACGCCTGCACGTTCCCTATGAGCTTGCCGGGGAGCTCTCTGCCTCAGAAGTTGCAGCGCTCATGGCCAGGAGTCGTGTCGTATTATCGACCTCGCTCTATGAGACTTTTGGCAACACTCTTCTCGAAGGACAGGCCGGTGGAGCCGTTCCCGTCTCATTCAACCGTGGAGGTCAGGTAGATATCATTGACCATAAGGTGTCGGGCTACCTTGCTCCGTTCGGCGATAATGATGCGATTGCCCGCGGAATAGAATGGGCTCTCGAAGGCCATATTACCCCCGAGAGCCTGCGTGCCGCCGCCGAAGCCCGTTTTTCTGCCCGGGCGGTAGCGGCGGAATTCGAAAGGTTGTTTATCGACCGGTAGCCGAGAGATATTCGGCCAAAGTTGTGCGAAATGTGCCGTAGGCCGCGATATATTTGTCCTTAGCTTCCTGGTTTAGAGCCTGAGCGTCGAGCAGGTCGGTTATTGTGCCGGTACCTGCTTCATAGAACTCGCGGTTCATGCGCAGGTTTTCGGCGCTTTGGCCAATGGCTTGGTATGCAATCTCCATTTTTCGGTGGGCGGCGGTGAGCTCGTCCCATTTATTCTGCATGTTGATCTGGAGCATATCCGAAAGATTCTCGAGTTCGATCTGTGCGTTCTTGACGGCAAGTTCTTTGCGCTTGATTGCGTGGGAGCCGCCCCACCAGCCGGAAATCGGAATGTTGACGGCAAGCATCAGGGCGCCGAAATCGTGGCCCTGCTCAAGAACGTTATGGTAATACCATCCCGCACCGCCGAGAACCGTCGGCAGATTCTTGCCGATCTCCATGCGTTTTTCGAGTTTTGCGGCCTTTACCTGCTGCACCAATAGCTGATAGTCGTTGGTCTGCGGCAGCGCGACCGATGGGTCGACGCGCAGGTCAATCGGGTAGGGTGGCACTTCGGCGGGGACTTCGGCGGCGATGTCGACAGGCGAGGTGTAGGGTGCACCGACATATTGTGACAGAACCATGCGGCAGAGCTTGATGCCGTTGTCGAGGTCAACCATCTGGGCGGCGAAGTCATTGCGGCGGAGCTGAACTTTCAGTAGCTCGTTGTTGGTGACGATGCCGGCGTCGACTGCGACGGCAACCTGGCGGTCAAGGGTGTCGAGCAGTGCCAGGCCCGAAGCGAGAGTCCCTTTGGTGGCTTTCAGCGTTGCGAGTTCCCAATAGTATTTTTCGGCGGTTACGCGAACTTCGCTCGAAGTCTGTTTCTGCTGCAGGTCGGCAACGGCTTCGCCAACCTTTGCGAGCTGGTTGCCGTTAATAATCTGTCCTCCCATGAAGATTGGCTGCAGCGCTTGCATTCCGCCCATTACCCCATGGCGAATCAGCTCGATATTCAGCAGGTTCAGGGCGTTGTATTGCAAAACGTAGTTATGTGTGCGGAACCCGAATCCCTGGGCCGAAATCTCGGGAAAATATTTGGTGAAAGCCTCACGGCGTTGTTGACGCGCGGCCTCGGTATTGTTTTCGGCGGTCTTCATTGCCGCGTTGTTGGCAATAGCCATGTCGATACACTGCTGCAGGCTTATAATGCTGTCGGTCTGCGCCGAAGATCTTAGCGCGCCGGACAGTGCGAGTATTAGAATTAGTTTTTTCATAAGATTAGAGCAGGTGGGTTTCGAGGGGTTCGGCAAGAGGTCGGTCGGCACCTTTTTGGCGGGCGCGAATTTTCCAGAACGCCACGGGGATAGTGGTCAGGATAAATATCATGGTGATGGGAGTCCCGTAGAAAATAACTACACCCATAGGCTTCCACAGGGCGCTGCCGTTGATAACCATCGGGACGACGCCCATCGTGGCCGCTGCCGACGTCAGGAATATCGGTCTCATTCGGCGCATTGATGCGTTGAAAATGGCGTCTTTGACCGATTGTCCCTGATTGCGCAATTCTTCAGCATAGTCGAGGAGCACTATGGCGTTGCGCACAAGAATGCCCATCAATGAGACAATGCCGAGTACGCAGGTAAGCGACAGCACCGTGCCCTGGATCAGCATGCCGATTCCGGCGCCTGGAATACAGAGCAGCAGCGAGAAGAGCAGAAGCAGCGAGATGTCTACACTGCAGTAGTGCAGAAGGATAATGAAGAAGATGATGACCACGGCGATTGCCAGAGCCTCAAGAATCTGAGGCAGTATGGTCATTGAGTTATCCCAGTCGCCGCCACGCGTAATGGTGACCCCCGCGGGAATGTCGAGTTTTGCAATGGAGTCCATAACGGCTTCGGTGCGGTCAATGACGTTTACGTTGCGTTGAACTTCGGCCATGATAGATATGGTCGGTATGCCGTTTCGCTGGCTGAGTTGTCCGTCATGCCAGTCGGGGCTGACGCCGGCAAACTGACGCAGGGGCACGTCTGACAGAACCGGCACGGGCATCGGTTCCGAGCGGAGGTCGCTGACGTTGCTGCGGTCGGACGTCGGGGTCTTCAACACTACGGGGATGCCGTAGTCGCCTTCCCATACCGTCGCTACCGGCATGCCCGACGAGTAGCGCAGGGCGAGGGTAGCCTCGATGCCGAGATTCGTGAGGCCCAGGCGCGAGGATTGCACCGTGTTGGGCGACACCAGGGCGGTAATCAGCGGATTATCGAGCGACGAGCGCACGCAGCGCAGGCCGGGAACATTGCGCATCACGGCGAGAATCGTGTCGCTGACGGCTTTGAGCTGCTGCTTGTCGTTGCCGCTGATGCGTATTTCAACGGGGTAGGCGGCGTTGGAGTAACTCATCTGCTTGAAGCGGATAATTGCGTCGGGAAAGTATTGCTCATATTTTCCGGTGTAGTCATTGAGAACCTCAATGGTCGCGTCGTTGCTCTTGGTGTTGACGATGAACTGCGCAAAGTTGGGACCTCCGACCTGCGGCGCATATGTGGCCTGGAAGCGCGGCGACGCGCAACCGTGAAAAGAGGCGATGCTGACAATCCGGTCGTCTTTTGCGAGAATGGCCTCGAGACTGTCGGCAACCTCCGACGTGCGCTCAACGGCGGTGCCCGTATGCAAGAAAATCTCAACGGCAAACTGGTTGCGTTCGGCAATAGGCATCAGCTGGAACGGACGCGTCAGGAAGAGCCATGTGCCGACAACGACAAACGCCAGGCTGAGCACAATCGTTGTTCGCGGCCAATTAAAGCAGACGGTAATAAGCTTGTTATAACCTTTCTGAAGCCAAACGAAGAAGCTGAATTTCTTCTTGCCGGATGCAACGGCCTCCTGCTCCTCTTTGTAGATGGGTTCCTTGATGAGTTTATATTGCAGGAATGGCACGAGGAACAGGGCCCACGGAAAGTCGGTCAGGAAATCGCGAAACATTCCCGTCATTGTCAGTAGGAAAGGGAAGAACGTAATCGAAATGGCGAGTGTGGCCGAAAAGATTGCTTTGAAAAACTCGGTGCCTGCCCGGAGTGTGGCAGCTTTATGGTCCGTGCCTTCGGATATCAGCTCGACATAGTCGTCGATAATGACCACGGCGTTATCTACGATCATGCCCAGACTGAGAATCAGACAGGCGAGCGTCACGGTGTTCAGCTCGATGCCCAGGGCATAGAATAGTCCCAGCGATATGAAGATTGCAATCGGGATGGTTGCCGCGGCAATCAGGGCGACTTTCAACGGCAGCAGGAGCATGATGACCACAACTACGGCAACTATGGCAATAACCAGCTCGCGGAGAAAATCGGTGACCGAGTTGTTGACAACCACCGGCTGGTCGGTAATCTTGAAGAGCGTGACGTCGGCAGGCAACTCTGACTCGAATGCGGTGAGCTGCTTGTTGACCTCCTTGCCCATCTCAACTATGTTGTTGCCCTCTTTCATCTGCACGCTCAGAAGAATGCACTTGGTGCCGTTGTTGGTGATATAGCTCGAGGGTTCGGCATACTCCTTGCGCACATCGGCAATGTCGCCAAGGCGAACGACCGAGCCGCCCGGTTCGGCAAAGACAATCATCTCCCTGAGGTCAAGCACCGAATTGACCGAACGTGCAACGTGAATCGGCTGAGTGTAGGTTCCGCTCTTCAGCGAGCCTCCGGTTGTTTGGAATCCTTTGGCCAACAGGGTGACGGCAAGCGTCTTCTCGTCGATGGCATATTTCGAAAGCTTCTCGGGGTCGATATTGATTGAGATCTGCTCGTTCTGCTTGCCGTAGACGTCCATCGTGCCGACGGAGGCCACCGTGCGCAGGCGGTCTTTGAGCCGGTCCATGTATTCGCCGAGCTCGCGATAGGTTTTCTGCTCGCTCTGCATGGTTATCAGCAGCGACGAAGTGTCGCCGAAGTTGCTGATAGTCTCAACGGCAATGACTCCGGCAGGCAGCTTCACTTTTGTCTGCTCCATGCCGAGTTTGAATTCGTTCCAGAACGGGGTCGTGTTCTGCACATTGTCGTCGAGTTCAACGAAAATCATGACCATGCCGTCGCTGACGTTGGCATATGTCTTCTTCTTGTTGACCTCTTTGTAGGAGAATATGTAGTCCTCAAGAGGTTTCAAAACCTCCTGCTCACACTGCTCGACATTCGCTCCGGGATAGATTGCGGCAACCACACCTTCGCGGATTGTGAATCCCGGGAACTCGTTCTTGTCCATGACAATCAGCGCATAGACGCCGAAGGCAATCAGCACGGACGCAATCAGTATGACGACCTGACGGTATTTCATGCTCAGGGCCACGATGGGAGCCGGCTTCGGGGCAGATGGTTTCGGAGAGTTGTTTATTTCCGGCATAACGTTGAGGAATTAGAGTTGGGGTTCGATTTGAGTGCCGTTGCTGACTTTCTGCATGCCGGCAATGATGACGGTATCGCCCGGGGAAAGTCCTGAGTTGATGACGATGCCTTCGGCGGTCATATCGTTGGCCTCAACAAACTGTTGCTGAGCCTTGCCGCCGCGGGCGAGCCATACGAAGTTGCGGTTATCGGCCGATAGGAGTACTGACTGCGGCGGCAGGACGATAGTCGACGCCGACGTGGCGGAGTCGCCTTCGAGGGTGACGCTGCATAGCATTCCCGGGAGCAGTTCGTCTCCGGGGTTATCAACCGTGAATTTCACTTCATAAGCGCGGGTCAGCGGGTTGGCAACAATGCCTTTTTCGCTCAAAATGCCAAACATGTGGCGGTTGCCGAGTGACTCGACCGTGATATCGGCTTTACGTCCGATATTGAGATTTCCGATTTCGTTTTCGGGTACAGGAATCGTTATCTTGACATCGCCCAACGCAACAATCTTGAATGCAGGAACCGCCGGAACAACCGTCTGACCGACGTCTATGAACTTGTTGGCCACGGTGCCGCTTATCGGTGCATAGACTTTTGCGTCGTCGAGGGCGCGTCGGGAAATTTCTGCGGCGTTTTGAGCCTGCTTCAGGGTGTTTTCCACCTCAACCCAGCGTATATCGGCCAGTGCATTCGCATCGTGGAGTTTTTTGAAGCGGTTATATGCGTCCTGAGCCTCGTTGAGCGCGGCCTCGGCGATATTATAGTTATTCTGCAGAGTCCCGCTCTTAAGTTCGGCAAGCAACTGACCTTTGCTAACATTTTGGCCCGATTTGACATGGATTTCCTTGACCGTCCCGGGTATGCTGAACGAAACCTCGGCACCGTCGCCTGTGGCAACAGTGCCTGAATAAGTGCGACCAGACGAGGATACTGATGCCGCAACAGGCAGTACCGTAACCTTAATCGGAGGCGTCGACGTGATTTTCTCTTTTTTAAAACCACAGGAACACAGGCCTGCAAGCGCAAGACCGGCAACCATTACGATGTAAAATTGTGATGTCTTCATAGTTGAAACAGCTGATTTTTTCAACTATAAAACATCGCGCAACCCATTCGGGTTCACTTTTATCCTGCGATACCCCCCGAATTCTCAAAATAAAATCGTATTCTCACCTCAACGCAGGCGATGCATGGCGTCGCGAAGGCCGACCAGCGCCGTGCGTATGTTCTGCAGGCGTTCAATGGCGCGCTGCTTGGCGGCAACCGAATCTGTTGAAACGCGCATCTGCTCTGCCGCTGCCTCGATTTTCAATCCCTTATCGGTCAGCAGATACTTGATTTGTCGTAGGGTCTCGATGTTTTGTGGTGTATAGAAGCGTGTGCCTTTTTCGTTGCGCTTGACTTTCAACTGCGGAAATACGCTCTCCCAGTAGCGGAGAGTACTTGCGGGTTCATCGAGTAGGTCGCTGACCTCGCGTATGCGGTAATATGTCTTGGTGAGTTCCTCCATGAGTATTATATCTGCTTAGTCCATGACGTGTCCCGCATTTTCGGCATGTTCGATCATCGCTGCATACTCCGCGGGTGTGAGGTCATAGAAGTAATAGTTCACGGGATTCTGGGGCACGTCTTTCAGCCTGACCTCATAATGCAGGTGCGGGCCGGTGCTCTTGCCCGTATTGCCCGAATAACCTATAAGGTCTCCGCGCTTGACTTCCTGGCCGGTACGCACTGAAATTTTTGAAAGATGAGCGTAACGTGTCGTGTAGCCGAACCCATGATTGATATCGATCCGATTGCCGTAGCCGCTATGCCAGCCGGCAGTTGTGACTGTGCCGTTGCCGGTTGCATATACCGGAGTGCCGATATCACAGGCAAAGTCCATGCCCTCGTGCATTTTGACAGTGCCGTAAATCGGGTCTACACGATTGCCGTAACCGCTGGCCATCTGCTTCATATTAGCCTCGCTGACCGGTTGTATTGCCGGGATATGGGCCAGACGATCCGCGCGGGTGAGGGCAAGGCGGCGCAGTTCGTCGAAGCTTTGGCTCTGCACGACTATCTCCCGTTCCAGCAGATTCATCTTCTCATTCAAGGTTGAGGCCAGCGAATTGTCGCTAAGCGAGCGCAGCGACGAGCGTTCCAGCCCGGCATATCGCTTGGCATCGGAGATGCGGTCAGCCTGCATCATGACACGATAAAAATTATTATCGCGGTCCGCAAGATCGTTCATAACCGCCTGAGCGCGGTCCATGCGCGCGTTTAGCAATTCGAGGTCTTCCTTGAGTTGGCGGTTTTCGGCTCGCAGCATACGCTCTTTGGGCAGGTCTATAACATCGTCGAAAATCATGAACACCCCGGCTCCGAGAAGCAACGAAAGCAGCATGTGTCCCACCGTGGCGAGCCAACGGCTTCGTCGCGACGGGTATACGCGCTCATATCCGCGCGTTTTCTCATTATACCTGTAATATACTTTCTTGCTCATAAACGGTCAGCACGGCAAAGTTACAAATTTTTCACGAAAACTCTTTGCAATGCCGTAAAAAGTAGCTAACTTTGCGCGTGAAAACGTATGCGATAGTAGCTCAGTCGGTAGAGCATCAGCTTCCCAAGCTGAGGGTCGCGGGTTCGAACCCCGTCTATCGCTCACTTTTATAA
>CAZKOF010000010.1:0-51716 GCA_964554335.1 uncultured Bacteroides sp. | reverse complement strand
TGTAATAATCAGTAAATCAATACACTGCCTTGTGTGAATTTGGCAAATAAAAGGTATGGCGGCCAGAATGAAATGAGATGTGCTTCCCGATGCCGCACTCTTTCATGATCTGCTTCAGGTTCCGGTTTATGACGGAATTGCAGACGGACGGAAGCAGGCGGTTGTCTCCTGTCAGGGTCTTGTATCTCTCGATTATCATCAGAGGGATGTCCAGAAGCCGTATCTGATAAGGGACTCCGGTCTTTTGCCGCTTGGCTACAATCCATTTGTTGCCGCCGATCTCTACGATATTCTCCGTGGTCAGATTCTTTATGTCTATGAACGAGATTCCCGTCAGGCAGCTGAACACGAAGATGTCCCGGGCAAGCGAGAGGTGGGGTTTCGTGAACCTGTGGTTGATGACGGTGTTCAGCTCATCATCGGTCAGGAACTCGCGCTCCCGTATGTTCGGGCTTACATGGAACTGCGCAAACGGGTTGCTGGCGATCTTTCCATTGTAATGAGCCGTTGTCACAAGATGCTTCAGCGGCATCAGGTAAATCCAGATGGAAGACTGCGACAATCCCGCCTCATTGCTCAGGTAAAGGGCGAAGTCCCTGATGAATTCCTCTGTCAGTTCGTTCATGGAAATATCCTTCCGTCTGTAATGCGACATAAGGAACGCCGCCACATGGTTGCGGACTATCTTGTATTTACGGTACGTCCGGTCAGAACGGTCTTTGCCCACACGTTTTGAAAAGTCGTCAACCTCCTTGTCAAAAGCACGCATCAGCATCTCATATTCCGTGCCGATTCCCTGAAAGGCGTTGCGCACCATCTCTGCCGAGACGAATGCTTCACGGTCGGATATACGCTGGTAGTGTTTGATGATTTGTGCCTTGATGTTTTCAAGCGCGTAGTTGGTCTCGATTGCCTCCTTGCTCTTTCCCTTAGCTCGATTCCCTTTGGCATCCCAAAGCGCCTTCGGAATGGTTCGTTTACAACTGAACTGCGCCACCGACCCGTTGATGGTGATGCGTTCCATAATCGGCACTATACCGTCTTTCTCCTTACTGCCGTTCACGTAGAACAGCACCTTGAATGTCGATCTCATAACTTATATTTTTTACTGGTTGCAAAATTAAGTTCATGAGAGTCATTTGTCTGTAAGCAGAATGGCGCAAAACGCTGATAAATAAACTATTGGTCTTAAACTTACGGATAACGCCGGGTAATGATTTGAAAACCTAACTCCCGCAATATTCCGCCAAAACCGTGCCCCCGCCACTATGGACAACCTGTGCCAATCACTGCCTAATCTCTTATGGGTCAGTTATATTTCCCATTATCTCATCTTTTTGCTTTTTTGTCGATGATTTTTCCATAATATCGCTTAACTTTGCATTTGCTGTTGGACTCTACAACTCGGAATTTTCTCAGCACGCGCAACTTCTCAACGAACAATCATAGTTCCATAAATACATATTGTCATGACTCTGAATGAGTATCAGGAAAAGGCGTTGCAGACCGCAATTTATCCGCCTGAACACGCTATTGTTTATCCCACACTTGGACTAACGGGAGAAGCCGGCGAGGTTGCCGACAAAGTAAAAAAGACCATACGCGATTTCAACGGGACATTCTCCTCCGGACGACGTCGCGAAATAGCAATGGAACTTGGCGACGTGCTTTGGTATGCGGCGACATTAGCCCGCGACCTCGGGTTTTCACTCGACGAAGTCGCGGGCATGAATATTGACAAACTCGCAAGCCGCGCTCTCCGCGGAAAAATTCACGGCGAGGGCGATAACCGCTGACTGTTATTTGCGTTTCTTGCGGAACTTGGAGAAAGGTATATCGCCTTCGGTAGCGGCATAATGCGCTTTCTTTGCGTTCAGGCGTGAGTAGTCCTTATCGGCATCGGCTTGTTCGCAGTGCAGGCGTTTGCCGAAGAATTCCGCACCTTTAAGAGCCGCTGCAATCCGTCCGGCGTCAGCCTTTTTGACATCAAACAACGTGTAGGTCGGCAGCAGGTCTATGCGGCCGACATCGACGCGTTTACCCTGAACGAGATGATTGAGCATGTCGATGAGGTTCCCGGCATAAAACCCGTCACGCTTGCCGACGCTGACATACATGCGCGACATTCCGCGTGCGGCGGTGCGACGGTCCTTCTCCTGCTCGCTCGGACGCTCGAATTTCTTATCTTTCTTATCGTTATTTTTTTTGGATTTGAAATCAGAAAGATTTTCTATAACGGGAGCATCTTTATAGTAGTCGAGCAGACGGTTGAACTCCAGCGACAACACGCGTTTGAGCAAGTCATTGCCGTCGAGCCATTCGAGTTTCTTCTCCACACCGGGGAGGAAGCGGCTGATTGATTCTTCGTTGACCTCGACACGTTCCAGACGGTCTGCAAGGTTATAGATTTGCTTCTCGATAATATGGTCGGGAGTAGGTACGTCGCGACGTTCAAACGTCTTTCCGATTTTCTTTTCGATTTCTCGGAGCTTACCTTTTTCGCGCGAATGGATAATAGCTACCGAAACACCGGTTTTGCCGGCGCGGCCCGTGCGGCCCGAGCGGTGGGTATAGACAGCGGTGTCATCCGGCAAACCGTAGTTGATGACGTGGCTGACATTGTCAACGTCAAGTCCGCGGGCAGCAACATCGGTTGCTACCAGAAGCGAAAGCACCCGGTCGCGGAACTTCTTCATGACAATGTCGCGCTGCTGCTGCGAAAGATCGCCGTGGAGGGCGTCGGCGTTATAGCCGTCGTTAATCAGGTTATCGGCAATCTCCTGGGTCTCCTTACGCGTTCGACAGAAAATAATGCCGTAGATATTGGGCGAATTATCGGCCACACGTTTAAGAGCCGGATACTTATCGGACGCTTTTACCATATAGTAGATATGGCGTACGTTTTCGGCTCCGGAGTTGCGCGTGCCAATGACGAACTCTTCGGGGTCGCGCATGTATTTTTTCGCGATATTGCTGATTTCGCGTGGCATGGTTGCGGAGAACATCAGCATCTTACGCTCCTGTGGAACGTGAGCGAGAATAGAGTCAATGTCGTCAACAAAACCCATGTTGAGCATCTCATCCGCTTCGTCGAGAACAACAGTGCGCACTTTGTCGAGCCTGACTTCCTTGCGCTCGATCAGGTCTATCAGGCGCCCGGGGGTTGCAATGATTATCTGCACGCCGTTACGCAAGGCACGAATCTGGCTCATGATTGACGAACCGCCATAGACGGGAAGAACCTTGAGCCCGTTTATGTACTTGGAATAATCGGCCAGGTCAGAGGCTATCTGAAGGCATAGCTCGCGGGTTGGCGATAGCACCAGTGCCTGGGTAGAGTAGTCGTCGACGTTGATGAGCTGGAGCAACGGCAGACCGAACGCGGCGGTTTTGCCGGTGCCTGTCTGAGCCAGAGCAATGACGTCGTTATCCTTTTCGAGCAAGTGTGGGATTACCTTTTCTTGAACGGGCATCGGCTGTTCATAGCCGAGTTCCTCGATTGCGCGCAGAAAGTCTTCGCGGACTCCAAGCTCTTTGAATGTTTGCATTACTTAATGTTTGATTATTGTTTTATTACCGCCGATGATATATACGCCCGGACGGAGGTTATTACTGTTGACCCGGCGCCCGAGAAGATCGTATATGACCTCGGAAGCCGGCTCAAATTTTGATATTTCGGTTATGGCGCCAATCGGCGGACGCGTAATCCTCACCGGGATATCGTAGGCAACGCCCTCGGTTACTCCAACGGCGTTATAGACGGGTTCATCCCGCCATGCATTTTGATAAATTACACGGAGAACGGCATCGCCCTCCTCGACCGGCTCAGGAATTTCAACAGATTGGGAAATAGACATCACCTCATCATAGTTGGCAAGAATCGAAGACGTACTGAAGCGTTTGCCATAGATATTAAGTGTTTGCATTTCAACCTCTTCGGGAAGGCCAAGGAAAATGCCGGCAATATTATAGCGCAGGTCCTGATACGTTTCGCTTTCAGAACGAGGTCCCGCCTCGTTTGCTTCAAGATTCAGAGTGAATGCCTCTCCGGGCATTGCAATAACAGTGTCGGTCAAAGCAGTGTAGAATTCTTTGACTGATGAGAATTGAACGTCGATATCGGAAGTCGCGCCGGAGGTTGATATGCGCTTGACAAAAGCCTTTCCTTCGGGGTGAATCCCGCCGGTCGGAATCTCACGTGCGAACGTCGGCAGTGTTGTATAATTAAGTTCGAGATCTTCCGCAGGGGTGATATCGACCAATATATCGTAGGCAACACCCTCCTTGATTGATTGCATATCAGGATTGAAGAGCGAAAGGTCAGTCCAGGCATTCTCGTAGATAACGCGGATGCGGCCCTCGCCGGGAGTGACGTTCTCAGGTATGGTGAACGTTTGAGAAATCTCCATTACGGCGTCATAGTTGCACAGTATGTTCAACACGGGGTCAGACGTGTTATACGGGATTCTCGCACCGAAAAATCCCTCGCTGATGAAGTCGCCGGAGCCGACGAAATCCGAGAATATTCCGGCATAGTTGTAACGCAGGTCCTGATATGTGCGGGTAGTCGAGCGGGGGCCGGCTTCATTGGCGGTCAGCGTAATGGTGAAGCTGCTGCCCGCGGGGGCGGAAATGCGTTGTGGCAACAAGGTATAAACTTGGTCGGGACATGCTTCTGCGCTATAGTTGATATTCACTGAAGCGCCTTCGGATGTGATAGTTTTCACATATGCTTTGCGGTCCGGATGGAGAGTTCCGTCAGGCTTGACATAGTCGACGTCATCCTTGCGTGCGGCAAGAGCGCGCACCGTAATGTCATATACGGTGCCCTCGACCGGACCACCGACCGTGGGCACATTGCGGTCAACAACGACTCGCATGCGATAATCGGCAAGAGGCAGGTCCGCCGGGAGCGTCAACTCCATCGACCGGAGCTTCTCATCATCAGAGAAAACCTGATCATGATTGAGGTCAATCCAGGCATCGACATTGGCTTCTTCCGAAGTAGAGTATGCGAGTTTCACAGTCTTGCCCACGGATGTTGTCAACGGCACATCTATGAAATTATATAAATTCTCAGGGGCTTTTTTAGCTTCTATAATCGAAGTCTCGCCGGCAGAGAGCGATGTCAGATAGGCTCCGACCGATCCTGAGGGCACGGAATAACCTGCACCGGGGGATGTCAGCGGAGTGAAGCGCAGTTTATTGGTGAGAAGCGTATTGGCGGGAATCAGGTAACGTGACCAGACTCGGGAACCGCAGGATCCGTTACCGATGCCTTTCTGTTGATAGTCGAGATGCACGATAACTTCAGGGCGGGACTCCATCTCCTTGTCGTGGGTATATCGACCGTAGTCGGATTCCGTATGATGAAGAGCCGAGAAGCTGACCTGTCCTTCAGTTTCAATAAGCATACCGAAGTCAGGATTATTCCTGGATGTGAGTTTCAAATAACGCAAATCCTCATGATTGCCCATACTCTGAGGACGAACGAATTCCTCGCGCTGATCAGTCACCGTAGAATGATAAACGGCAGCAAAACTTGCGGTCTTGCGGTCGGCGTAGTTGCTAAACGGGCCGCGGGCAAAATATTCGAGATTTTCGAGTGCCGGGATAAGCGATATGCTTTGGCCGAGGCGCTCAATGGAACTTTGATCCGTGCCCGATTTATTGATGTAGGTAGTGCGGACGTCAAGTGTTCCGTCGGCATAAATCGTATAGTAGTTGGTGTAGCTGACCTTCGTCTGATTATCGAAAGAGGCTGTCAGATGTACGACCTTCGCTCCCTCGGCATCGCCTCCGTCAAATGTGCAGAACAGTCGCGTACCGGTTACTTTTTCACTAATCATGGCTTCCGGATCCGGAGGCGTGCCGCTATATGGAGAATCATTCTCAATCCAACGATATGAATCCAATTTTAAACCGTTACGGTTATGAATATACTCAACACCTCCAAAGTTCATCGAAACCGGGTTTCCCTCCCTGTCGAAAGCGTAAGTGAAGCCATTACCGCGCACCTCAACAGGCCCGTTGCCGAAGGTTGCCAGAGAAGCGTCGAGCGCTTCGAGATCGATAGCCGGCAACGCCGGACGCTCGTTCATTGCGAACTGCTCTTCGGCAACAACGTGTCCGGCATCAGCCCATTCCGAAGCCTCACGGGTTACGAATTTGACCGTGAGGAGGAATTCGGCGTCGTCGGTGATTTCAGTAGTGTAGGGGATAGTCAGGCGTTTTGTCTCTTCTGAGGTCGCGTTGAAATCGTTGATTACCCCGGTTTCCACATCGCGGCCATTACGGCTGACGCTCCATAGGACTTTGAATTCCGACAAGTCTATGAAGTCATAGGTATTGCTGACGTTAATGCGCTTGAACTTGGCAGAATAGCTATCCATCTTAATCCACTGGTGCACTTTCTTTACCTCGACCAGTTTTGCATTGACTTCACGTTCGGGGCCGACCACACCGTTACTCATGAAATTGCCCTGATGCGGACCCGGATAGTCATAGCCTGTGCGATAATCGCCTTTTTTGTATGTACCGGCAACGATTTGCTTGGGATCATAAATTGCCTGGTCAGCCCAGTCCCAAATACATCCGCCGATTATTCGACGTGAGTTCTCAATGTAATCCCAATAGTCGACCAAATTGCCGAGCGACTGGCCCATCGCATGTGCGTACTCACAGAAAAAGTGAGGACGCGGATCGTCGCTGTTATCGGCCGATATGACTTCGTTTTCATATGGATACATCTTTGAGGTAAAGTCAGAGTTGGCAAAATCTTGCTGACCCTCATAGTGGACCATACGGTCGTCGAGATTGCGTATGGCCTCGCGACAGTCGGCGAAATTCGAACCGTTGTTAGACTCATTACCCATACTCCAGAAAATTACCGAGGGATGATTACGGTCACGCAGAACCATGCGTTCCTGACGGTCCACATATGCTGGTGACCACGTAGCGTCGTTGACAATCCGGTCATTCATAGCGTGCGTCTCAAGGTCGGCCTCATCCATTACGTAGATTCCGAAATGGTCATACATCGCCATCATTTTCGCCTGATGGGGGCAATGGGAGGTGCGCACTGTGTTGATGTTGAACTGCTTGAACATCTTGACGTCTTTAAGCAATGTCTCGAGTGTCTGCATGCGCCCCGTAACCGGGTGCGTGTCCTGGCGGTTTATTCCTTTGAAAAAGACTTTTTTACCGTTGATATAGATAAATTTGCCGATTTGAGCAATGGAGCGGAACCCATATTTGGTGGCAAAAGCTTCGGTCTCATGGCCATCGGCATCTTTGAGGCTGACAATGACAGTGTAGAGGTCCGGAGTTTCTGCAGTCCACGTTTTCAGACCTGACAGTTCGGCCGCAGTTGAGAGAGTTACACTTTCCCCGGACGCAATATTGACATCGACAACCGGCAGCGTCGCAAAAGTTGTCTGACAGTCCGTGTCAAGAATTGTCACCGTTGCAGTGCCTTTGAAAGTGGATTTTGAACGGTTGCTAAGTTCCAGGACAACATTCATTGAACCCGACTTGTAGCCTGTGTTAAGATTTGATGTGATGTAATGGTCACGGATAAACGTCTGCGGTACGGCAGTCAGCGTGACGTCCCGGAATATGCCGCCATAACGCATCATGTCCTGGTCCTCAAGATAGGAACCGTCGCTCCATTTTATAACTTTAACGGCAAGAGTGTTGCTCCCCTGACGGGCGTAGGGGGTTATGTCGAACTCATGGTCTGTGTTCGCTGCCTGAGTATAGCCTGCAAATTCGCCGTTGACCCAAACATATGCTGCCGAGTATATGCCCTCAAAGTTGATAAACAGCTGCTTGTCGGCCCATGATGAGGGTATGGAGAATTCCGTCAGATATGAACCTACGGGGTTGACATCGTATCCATTATTGTCTGAGCGCCCGACTATGCGGGGACACTGTGACTGGTCAAAAGGATAGTCAACATTGATATACATCGGGGTGTCGTAACCGAGCATCTGCCAGCAAGACGGCACCGGAATCTTATCCCAGTCCGACGAGTCGAATGAACTCATGTAAAAATCCACGGGAGCCTGATCGGGAGTAGGCGAGTAATGGAACTTCCACTGTCCGTTCAAACTCTTGCGCATGGTGGACTTGGAATCAATCCACGGAGTCGCGAGAAAAGCCTCGTCCGCTTTAAGTTCTGCGGTAGTGGAGTAGGGAACATAGGTCGCGTGGGCGCGTTCCTTATTTACGGCGAATACAGTCTGGTCTTCGAACCAGCTGTCAGACGGAATAGCGGCACCCGCAGCAAGCACCCATGTGAGCATGACTGATGCAATAATCGGTTTATTCATGGCATGACATATTTCATGCAAAGTTACGCTTTTTCCACGATATTACAAAATAAGAGGCCGCGCTGCGGACGCGGCCTCAGGGTAGAGAGGGTTGAATGAGTTACTGTTCGGCGAGTTGCTGATTGTCTGGGCGGACAATTGAGCGTCCGGGAGCTTCGTCATTGCCGTCATCACCTTCGGGAGCGGCTTCGACAACGAGGTCATAGCTCAGCAGGGCAATCGCTGCAGACTTGTCGATCTGATAGACTGAGGTTTTAATCTGAAAAACGTATTCACCGGGGTTGAGCACAGAGGTGTCGAATTCAGCGCCGAAAGGTGCGGTTACAGTCTGCATCTGAGGAATGCCGTTCAGATAATAAGTTGTAAGACCGAGGGTGGTCTTCTTGTCATTACGGGAAATGGCCGAAACGCTTTCAACAACGAGTGGAGTACCCTGCTTAATATATATTTTATTGTCGTCGGGACTCTGTTCGCCTCCTGATATGGCGACTTCAAAGTCAACTTCGGGCAGGTCTTTCTCGTCATCGTGGCAGGCTGTGAACAGTCCGGCCAACGGAAGAAGCATCATTGCGATTAAACTCTTTTTCATCATAGTAGCAAGTAGTAGTTGAGATTTGTATTTTTATATAATCTCAACACATCTTACGGCTATAATGTTCAATCTATAAATCGCTTGGTTAAATCGGAGTATGCATCGATGCGCCTGTCGCGCAGAAACGGCCACCAGCGGCGAACCATCTCGGAACGCATGAGATCCACGTCAACGAGAGCCTCTTCCTCTCTGTCAACGGGAGCCGAGTGGAGAATCTCGCCCTGAGGTCCGGCAACGAAACTGCTGCCCCAGAATGTAATGCCGTCTGTCATGCCTGACGGATCGGGTTCGTAACCAACGCGGTTAACGCTGACAACAGGCAGACCGTTGGCAACGGCGTGAGCCCGCTGAATGGTTATCCACGCCTGACGCTGCCGCTCCTGCTCGTCGGCAGGGTCCGATGCTGCATAGCCTATCGCCGTTGGATAAATAAGAATTTCAGCTCCCTTCAGGGCCATCAGTCTGGCAGCCTCGGGATACCACTGATCCCAGCACACCAATACCCCGAGCTTGCCTACGGAGGTCTCAATCGGTTCAAACCCGAGATCGCCCGGTGTGAAGTAGAATTTCTCGTAATATGCCGGGTCATCGGGAATGTGCATCTTGCGATACTTTCCGGCCATTCGGCCATCGGAGTCGAATACCACTGCCGTATTATGATAGAGTCCCGTGGCGCGACGTTCAAACAGCGAGGTCACAATAACGCATCCGGTCTCGGCGGCAAGCGATGAGTAGAACTGAGTCGAAGGGCCGGGTATCGGCTCTGCCAGAGAGCAAAAATCGACGTTTTCGGTCTGACAGAAATATAATCCCTCGTGAAGTTCCTGAAGGACAATTAATCGTGCGCCCTCTTTGGAGAGAGCACGGATTTTGTCGGCCAGGCGCCGACGGTTGTCGGCCATATCGTCCGTGTTATGTTGTTGTATTATGCCTGTTTTCATAAAAATGAGAAATATTTGCGTGGAACCTGCATCGTTGCGCAATGGAGCGAACCGTGCTGGCGGATGAGAGCCCGGCAGTCGACCGGGATAATCTTACGGTCGGAAAAGACAACCGCAATAGTTTGGAGTGCCAGCCGGTCATTCACTGGCTGGCCATAAGTTGGCATCAAGACCGCACGGTCGGTAACAAGATAGTTTGCGTATGTTGCCGGCAGAATCGAACCGTCATCAGGATCTGCAATCGGGTCGGGCATCGGCAACTCGAACAGGTTGAACGGTTCGCCGTCGGCATTGGTAAGTTCCCGGAGTTGATCGATGTCGACCGTGCTGCAGTAAAATATCGAATTATGAGGAGCAAGACGGGCCAGGGTGTCGACATGACCGTCGGTATCGTCGCCGGCAAGTGGTTCGCATTCGAGCCAAATAATCTTGCGGGCACCGAGTCTCCGGCATAGTTCGGCCTGAATATCTTCACGCTTCATCGGTTCGTTTCGATTGGGTGCAAGCAGGCAGCAGCCTGTAGTCATGATTGTACCTGCGCCGTCAGATTCTATTGAGCCCCCTTCGAGCACAAAATCTTTGTGACACTCCACCTCGACATTGAAGACGCCGCGGTCGGCGAGTGTGCGGGTCGTCATATTGTCGAGATTAGAGGCGAACTTCTGTCCCCAGGCATTGAACCTGAAATCTGCAAGACGATTACCTACTGTCAAAGGACCGTAGTCACGGATCCAGGTATCGTTCGTTGCTACGTGGACAACCGAGACCGCTGCAGATTCAAACGTCGGGGATTCATCGGCTGGTGCAAGCAGAACAACCTGCTCGCTGGCTTGGACGAGAGCTCCGATTATATTGCGATAGCATACCCTGATTTCGTCGAGCATATAGTTCCAGTCGGTGCCGGAGTGGGGCCATGCGAGCATTACAACGCCGTGGTGCTCCCATTCGGCCCGAAGGCTACGGTCAGATGTCGAATTCATCAGTCAGAGTATCCCAGACAGAGTTTTGGTTAGTTATATATTCTTCGGCCCAATCAAGAAATCCGTGGCGTTCCGTGTGGCCGGTTTCTGAACACCATTCGCGATACAACTCATGAAGTTCGTTGTCGTCGGCAATGAGACGCTTGAACTCGGCTTCGGCAATGTCAACATTACCGTGTGACTTCAGCACTTCCTCAAATGTTGTCAGTAGTTCGTCCATAGTCAAATTTCAAAGTTACTGCCCCCAAATTTACGAATAAATCCTCTTACGCGCAAATTATCTGCCGAATGCCGGTCCCGGCAATTATTTTTTCCACTCGGTTTCAGCAGTTTCTGAAAGCACGTTGGCATAGCGTGCAAAAATATATAGCCAGTCGCTGAGCCGGTTGATATATGCGAGTAAACGGGGAGATAAATTCATTTCCGAGGCCAAAGAGATGATGCGACGTTCGGCACGCCGGCAAATAGTGCGGGCAACGTGGGCATGGGCTGCGAGCAGGCATCCCCCGGGGAGAATGAAGTTATGAAGCGGCGGAAGCATCTTGTCCATCGCGTCTATAGACTCTTCAAGTTGGCTGATCAAGTCGTCGGAAATAGACGGGTCGGGCATTCCGGCAAGATATCCGCCGATATTGAAAAGGACGTTTTGAACGCCCAGCAATACATTGCGCTCAGGTTCGGGAGTGGCCGCATCAGCCACAATTATTCCGAGATAAGAGTTCAGTTCGTCGACTGTTCCGTAGGCTTCGATTCTCGGGGCATCCTTAGCCAGGCGAGAGCCTCCGACAATTGAGGTCGTTCCGGCATCGCCGGTGCGTGTGTAGATTTTCATGAGCGGGATAAAAGTTCAAATTTTTCGGTTAAAATTTCAGTTACGGTGTGTTTGATTGTGGAGCGGTCCTCCCAGGTGCGGGTGCGCAACTTGCCTTCAATGAAGAGTTTGCTCCCTTTCGTTATATATTTCTCGGCAAATTCAGCCTGCGCGTCCCACATGACTATGCGGTGGAATTCAACGCGCTTGATGGGTTCGCCCCCTGAAGGGTTGGCAAAGGTTTCGTCTGTTGCGAGCGAGAACGACGCCAGGGGTCGCTTTTCAAAGTAGCGGATCTCTGGGTCCTTGCAGACGTTGCCGATAAGAATGACTTTCTGGTAACTCACGGTGGGTCGGTTATGATTTTTTTGTTATTTCAAGAATTCGGGGGCGAGAGCAAATATGCCGAGAGAGATGCCGAGGTGCCATCCGCGGTCGGCCGCCGAACCGGTACGATAGTTTCCATACACGCAAAGATTAACGGATTTCAAGTCAACTAAAGCCTGAAGTTCACCGAAAAATTCGGGTTTTGCGGGATAGGATGAGTAGCCTGTTCCGGTGCCATTCTGCTCGGAAAGTAGTCGCTGCCACGGCGCAAATATATGAAAAGTTTCCCGAAGTTGCAACTGACGGGTAATTTTATAGACAGGGGTCAAACCGACACCAAGAAATGAATAAGCGCGGAAGGAGGCATTGAAGGCGTTGAAACACGATGGAGTAGGGGAATACGATGGAGCTTCGGCAACCGATGCTTCATACAGTCCCCGGGGTTTGCACCCGGAGGCAAGCAGCTCGCCTTCGAAGCCAAGCGAGAAATGATTGCTGATATCCCGGTAATTACGCACTTTCACCCTCAACTGGAGCCACTTTGTGCGCTGACGACTGCCATTGACAATGCGATGGCCGAGCAACCCCATTGCTGACGTATGTACTTCAAGACCCGAAGTCGGATAGTCGTAGGCATCGAGCGTGTTATAATCGTACCGCAGGGCAACTTGTCCGAGCTTCAGTGCTGAATTGAGCTTATTGCCCGATTCATCGGTAAACTTCATGCGGTCATAACCATATCCGGCCGATAAAGAAGCCACGGCGTGACGTCCGCAGACAATCTGCACGGGATATGCTCGGACAAAAGTTTGAAAATTCGTGATGAATTTGGGATCATTGACCATGAAAAACATCTTTTCCGTCTGATTGTAGGAGTGCTTGCTGACAACTCCCTGAATCGATAGAAAATATGGTGCATCTGTTCCGAAGCGAATTGTTGCGAGCAACTGGGAAGCCTGATAGCTTTGGCCGATCCAGACGCCGATAGTGCCGTTGAGAGCGCGTTTGTTCAGTGCGTTGTATCCGACGGAGGCATAAAGCATGCTTGAAGTGGATGAAGATATGTAGCCACCGATTCCCGCCGACCAGTTCGGCTTGGGATAGGCACGCAGATGTAGCCTGTAGGTTGTTGAATCGGCCTGTTCGGCATATGCCTGCAAGTCCTGCATCCTGCCGCCGGAGATTGCCCGATAGAAGCCGTCACGTGCGCGGTTGATTGAGAACGTGCGAGATGGGAAAAGCGACTCGATATAGTCGTTTTGGGTCGGAGTCGCCCCGGTGCATACAACCTCCGAGAAATTGAGCGCAATAAAACCCTGTTTGAATTCGCGGCGGCGCTCGGCGACCTCTGCTTGGGAGCGGCGCGAGTGTACGCGCGAACGTATGCTGTCGACCATCTCCAAACCCCGTCTATAACCGATAGCATATATCTGTTCGGCTTTTTGAAAGTCAAGAAGCGAAAATTCGTGTAGGTCCAGATGAAGTTTGACACCGCGGTCGGCCGGGAGGTCATAGCTCTGCGCTCGCGTAACGAGTTTGTTAAGCTGATTGATGGCGTTCGGTAAACTCTTGATCGAGTCGGGAGTGTGCACGTCGACCCCTATTATTACATCAGGATTAAATTCAGCCTCCATTGTCGGCAACGGGAAGTTCTCAAAGATTCCGCCGTCGTAATGGAGAGTATCGTTAATCTCTATTGGACAGAACACGATCGGGAATGACATCGACGCACGCACGGCATCGGCAAGCCGGCCACTGCGGTTGATTTCTGGTTTCTGAGCTTTTATATTGGAGCTTACGGTTCGCAGCGGCACGAACAGACGGTCGAAATCACCGCCACATCGCCGCGAGGCCTGAGCGAATACTTCCATAAAGGCAAAGTTCATAACCGTCGGAGATATGAGACTGAAAGGAACCGATTTGGCCACCGAGTCATTGCCCATCGGAAAGCTGAATATCTGCGGAGTTGGCTGTGGCGCTGTCAGGTAATAGCGCAGGTCAGGCGATATGGTCCCCTGCGAGGCGTTGACAAAAAGCGGACTCGCCAGCAGCTCCATCATCTCTCCGGGCGAATATCCGGCAGCATAGAGTCCGCCGACAATGGCACCCATTGAGGTTCCGGTGACATAGTCAATGGGAATATCATTTTCCTCAAGAGCCTGAATCACACCGATATGAGCAATACCTTTGGCACCTCCTCCGCTAAGCACGAGGCCGACCTTCTGCTCTCGTGCCGATAGAGATGTCATAGCGGTAAGGACCATAAATATTATAGAGAGGAATCTTCTCATGTTGAAACGCGAATAATTTACAATTCTATAACGTTTTATCTGCGCGATATGATTAAACGATTTGCAAATTTACGCAAATTTTCTTACTTTTGTGCTTCTAATGGAGACGATTGAACCGGCTTTATATCTCTTTCCGGTAGGGCTGAGCACAACATCGCCCGCCGAGGTGTTGCCGCAGGGCAACCTTGATCTGCTGCGTCAGGTACGCCATTTTGTTGTAGAGAACATTCGTTCAGCCAGACGTTTCCTGAAGAGCGTAGACCGCACTATCGATATTGATAGCCTTACCCTCACCGAACTCAGTGAACACACACCGGCCGACATGGTTCCGGCGATGCTCGAACCGCTGCGCAGCGGCAAGGCCGTCGGAGTGATTTCCGAGGCGGGATGTCCCGCTATTGCCGACCCCGGCGCCGACATTGTTGCAGCAGCCCAGCGCGAGGGCTTCAAGGTCATCCCCTTGGTAGGGCCTTCGAGCATTCTCCTTTCGCTTATGGGCTCCGGTTTCAACGGCCAACGCTTTGCATTCGAAGGCTATCTGCCAATTGACGATGGATCACGCGCCCGACGGTTAAAGGAAATGCAACAACGCATTCAACGCGAACGACAGACTCAGATTTTCATCGAAACGCCATATCGCAATAACCGTCTGCTCGCGGAACTATGTTGCAAACTGCCGGGCAACATGCTCCTTTGCGTGGCATCGGATATTACGGGTCCGAAGCAATCGATCATTACCCGCAGACTCAGCCAATGGTCTCGGGCGACTTATGACTATAATAAGATTCCGACTATTTTCCTCCTTTTCGACTAACCCATGAGCGCCAAAAAGATACAACAATATGGTTCGCCCGGGCTTTTTACGGAGGAAATGTTGGGTGAAGCCGGCATTGCCGCCGAAACCCCGTTGGGACATATTGCGGTCCGTGAGGACGACTCCATATGCTTCATGAGTTTCGGCAGCGGTTCGAGCGGCAACTGCTCATATATAGGCGACAAAACCGGCGGTTTTCTTATCGATGCCGGTGTTGACCCGTCAAAGGTCGAACGTGAGCTTCACGAACGCGGAATCGAGATGACCCACGTGCGCGGAATCTTGCTGACACACGATCATGGCGACCATGTCCGCTATGTTTACGCCTTTTTGCGCAACCATCGCCACATGTTGGCATATTGCACCCCAAAGATTATCAACGGAATTCTGCGCCGCCACTCTATTTCACGCCGTATCCGCGACTATCACCGTGCAATATATAAGGAATTTGAATTTAAAATCGGGAATTTCATAATCACACCATTCGAAGTGAGCCACGACGGTTCCGACAACTGCGGATTCTTCATAATCCACGGCGATGCAAAAATGTCGGTTGCCACTGACCTGGGGTGCATAACTGAACGCGCGGCATATTACATGTCGCGGGTGAACTTTATGGTTCTCGAGAGCAACTATGACCTCGAAATGCTCCGAACGGGTCCTTATCCTGACTATCTCAAAGCGCGTATCGAAGCCGAACAGGGACACCTCGACAATGTCGTTTCAGCTGAATTTGCATCCGGAGTGTGGACCCCTATGTTATCTCACATTTTTCTGTGCCATCTGAGTCATGACAACAACCGGCCGGAAAAAGCATTCAACGCCTATCGTGAGGCTTTCAAAATAAAGCACCCGGAGTTGTCGATTGGCGACGGGCTCCGGGAGCATATTGAGGATTTACACGTTATTGTCCTGCCTCGATTCGATGCGACTCCGCTCTACATACTCAAGCCTAAGCACGTGTAGTCGCCCAAGCACTATTCGGACAAGGCGACTGAGGCCTCCGGAGTCAGGAAGCGATACAGGTCATACTTGCTGACAGGGATGCGCACGACTCCGGTGGAGTAGGGGGCAACGTCGTAGGGCTGATAGACAAACACAATATCGTCTTCGGTAATCTGGAATTCGTCAAAGTAAGCAATCGGGTCAGGCGAAAGCGCACCCTCTTCATTATAATGAGCCTTCGCCGAGGCATTGATGAGGTCGAGAATCGCGGGTTCGTTGCCGGGCTTGAAGAGATTGCCGTCCGTAATCAATTTATGGTCAACAAGGTTGTAATTCAGATAGCGCATGGTGTGCATACCATGTGCGGCTCCGTAGTAATACCGGTAGTTATAGACCTGCACAACTAATATTTTAGGAGTCAGCAGCGTAACGTCGCTCGAAATCATACTGAAATTACGCTTGTCGGCGACATATGCGCTATCATAGCTCACCTCTTTATATGTGACGGTCGAATCTCCGTCCTGACGCAATTCGTCGATACCGGCCGTCATGAAATGTTTTGCCGCAGTATCGAAATCAGCATTCTTATCGGAACCGAATGTAAGGCTCAGAAGTGAATCACGCAGCGTCTCGAAATCTTGCTGACCGATTTTTTCCGGCCATACAACCGAGTATTTCGCCGCCGTAAAGACCGTGTCGCCGAAATAGTCGGGAGTCATATAGCCTACTGAGTCAACACGGGTTTCAAATTCGATTGTTGAGCGTGAATCATTGTTGCCACAAGATTCCGCCATGATGGCGCAGGCAGCTACCGCAGCCATGTAAAAGATGGTTTTGAATGTTTGCATTTGATTGAGGGATTAAATATGAAATGCCGGTTTAAAAGGTTTCGCAGGCGTCATCAGATGGTTGATATTGCCAATCTGTGAGCCGTCTGTTGTCAGAGATACCGCGAGTTGAGGCGCGCCTTGTCGGATATCGAGTTTGGTAAGGTCAATCCATACCACGGCAGGACTTTGCGTAAGCTGGAAGTAGTAAACCTTGTCGGTCTGGTCACAGAGCGAGAACCATTGTGTCGTCGAGATTTCGGGTTGGTCAGGCATGGATATCCCCATCGGCACGGCGCAGTTGCGAATCACACCGAAAACACCGGCAAGACCGTCGCGATGGCTGAGGGTGGCGGGCAGCAGCGAGGCGTAGAACGATGCGCGCGCAAAACGGTCACTTGAACGGTTTGTTCCTGGCAACATATGCATGCCTCCGACATTCTCCCAGTAGTCGCACACGGCAAGTTGCCGGTTGAAAAACGGAGCATTGGTCAGCACTTTGTACTCCTTGCCGTGGGTAATTTCCAAACGACCGTCGCGATATTCGATAACGGCCACATCGCCGGTGCTGTCACTGATTCCCATATGAAGTGTGGCGGCAGAGCCGTCGGGCAACTCAGGCGCGTAGATATAGAATTTATCTTCGCTCAACGAGGCAACCGCTTCATCGACGGTCGCAAAGTTATCGAGAACATATTGCGGCCATACGCTCGACGACATCTTTTTTCGGTACTCCTTGCCGGGGCCATAGGAATAGACTGACCCGGGAAGGTAAAGTACATTGGCGGCAAGGCCCTTTTCATTCATACCCTCGGAGAAGCCCATGTCATAGCTGACAGCCATAACCGTCGCATATGTCGAGGTCCACTCAAGACAATCGGACGGATCATCGAAACTGACGTGATGCTCACCGCGCGGAAACACACGCAGGGAAGTAGGAATAGGCGTGCGCCAGTCAAGAGTACGACCGGTGGCGGTGACGCTATCGCCTGAATAGACCACACGCGTGCAGGCGTCGGCCGAGAATTCGCAAATGCTGCCGGCTGAAATCACTGCGGCAACTAAAATCTGATGTAATTTCATAGTAATAAAAAAATAAGTGAATTTCTATGAAATTAACAATCCTGAATGTAATATGGTTCAGCAATTTCAAAGAAACCGTCTGCCGTTGTCAACGGTCGACGGTTTCAATGCGGTTGATAATGGAGAATCTGTTTTATACGAGAACCACAACGATGTCTTTCGGGTCCTCGGCGTCGCCCAAATGGATCTTGCCTTCGCGTGCAAGCCAGCCAAGAGCGGCAAAAACTTCTTTGTCTTTCAGCTTGGTAGCCTTTTTAATGGTTTTGAGAGAGTTGCAGTTCTGTTCAGCCAGAGCTTTCCATACTTCGCCGGCATATGTGCCGATTTGTTCTACTGTCATAACGAATAAGTGTTTAGTGTTATTTATTAAATGATTAGTGTTATTTATCAAGATTGCTTACCACGGATTATCTTTTATGACGGAATATGCCGGCGACTTTAGAGCCGACACGCAGGGATATCAAGCCGATATCGAGCCACGACAGAGTTCCGAGCATACGCCCCATCAGAGTTCGGGCATTGGTGCCGAGGCCCTTGCCGTTGAGCGTCTGCTGCACTCGGGTGCCGAGAAGCTCTCGGCTGATCATGATGCGCGTTTCAGTCAAAGCCCGCGCATAACGAATTTCGTCGAGTGTCAATCCGTCCCATTCCATTTCCGGGCGCTTAATGTTATACTTGCTTTTCATCATTGAGGGCTTGCAGATTTGGCGATAGCCGTTGAACTGGCGTTAGAAACCTCTTTCTCCGCCGGCGGGTCAAGAATGACGCGTGATATATATCGCGCTATGGGGTCAACAATGAGCCGGCGGCGGAAGCATGCTATCACAACAACGAGTGCAACATAAAAGCCTCCGATGATAAAGTAGGTCCAACATGGCTCAAGTCCACGCAGAAGGAAGTCGGCAACCGACATCGAAAGAAAAATCAGCGCCGCACTGCTAACGACGAAAGTAACCGCAACGAGGGCAATGCGCCCCAGCAGCAAAGTAAGCTTTTCGGTCAGCAGCAGGCGTACGTTTTCAATCTCGAGCGAAACAAGGCGCTTGCCCTCCTCGTAGATTCTGGCGTAGGCCGACGGCTGCTCTTGTGATGGCGTTGTCTTATTGATGAAATCCATTGATTAAAGAACGGATGGAGAGACGATGACCGTGGACGGGCACCGCCCTCCATGGGGGTATGAAATTAAGTTAATCAAATGGTCAGAAAATCTCCTCATCATCGGCTTCGAGGCGGGCAATCAGCTCGTCGACCTCGGAATCACTGAGAATTACGCTATGCTGACTTAGCTTTTCGCGCAGACGTTGTCTGAGGTCGCGACCGGGCTGCGGAGCGAATAATATTGCAGCAACAAGGCCCATCATGGCGCCGCCAATGAATGCGCCCATTGTTCCTGTTGTGGAATTTGAGGTCATAACCGATGGTGGAGTAGGGGAATTAAATGTTTATTTCTTTTTCAACTCGTCGGCAATTTCTTCTACGAGTTCATCAAGTTTTTTGTCGTTTGCCGGGCATATACCCTTCTCGCGGAGATAACGCTTAATGTTGTCTCGGGTTTTCTCGCCGCTCTCGGGAGCGAAAAGAAGACCTGCGGCTACGCCGATTGCTGCACCGCCGATAACGGCGAGGAAAATGCTGAAGTTTTTCATTGGAGTAATCTTTTGATGTTTTTTAATTTTGGTTAATGAAATATCTGCATTGTTAACAATCGGCATCGGCCAAAAGTTCACCAATGTTATCCTCCATTGAGCGCAAAGTTACCTTAAATCCCTGACTTTTCCAAAAAAACTTAAAAAAATAAGGCCTCCTGTCTAATTTCTTCTCCAAAACTGACAATCGTATCTCACATTTTACCGAATTTTTAGTAACTTTGCGTCACCTATGAATATATCAAAAAACATTGCGACGGCAATTCTACTGATTGCCTCTGCCTCTGCTTTCGGGCAACAAGCGACTTCAACACGAACAGTAGCTGAAAACTTGATGCGTGAACATCCCCCGCGTCTTCATTTTGATGCCGGTAAAATGTCGGCCGACAGTTTTCCGTTATGGCAGGCCGGGATGCGCTCAGCCATGGCCGCTCTGATGAAACATCCCAAGTCGCCGGTGCGCGATGCCACAAAGATATCGAGCATCCTGACCGACGGATATCGCTTGGAGCGCTGGTTGTCATACCCGCTGGAGGGTGCAGTCGTGCCGTTCAGCGTGATGATTCCCGACGGCGTAGATGCTGACAATCCTGCCCCCGCTGTACTCTGCATTCCGGGGTCGGGACAGACAATGGCACAACTTATCGGCGAAAACGGCATGGGGCGCAACTTCGTTGACATGGAACTTATTGCAGTGGTCGTTGATAATCCTTCGAGCGGCGAGTTGTCCGACGGCGGAGTGTTTGACTACACGACCTCCGCCCGTTTTCTGCTCGAAATGGGATGGAGTTGGCTCGGCCTTGCCTCATGGCAGGACAAGGTTATTCTCGATTGGATGAAGACACGCTCGGATATTCGCGCTGACCGCATAATCGTCAGCGGGTTCTCGCTCGGTACTGAACCGCTGATGGTTCTCGGATTACTCGATGAGTCAATATACGCATTTGTATATAACGATTTCCTCTGTCGCACCCGCGAGCGAGCACTGACAATGAACAAACCGGATGCCAACGGAGTGCGTTCATATCCCAATAATATCCGGCATCTGATTCCCGGATTTCTTACCGAGTTCGATTTTCCTGACATTGTCGCAGCCCTGGCTCCGCGACCGGTAATATGCACCGAGGGAGGCATGGACCGAGATTTTGAAATAGTCAAATCGGCTTATGACCTTGCAGGGGCACCGGAAAATTTCACCTTCTACCATTACGAAAAATATGCTGACCCTGCTGACCGCGTATATCTTCAGGCGATGCCCGAGGGCATTGACCGGGATACGTTTTTCAGGCTTGCCAACGTCGATCCTGCGAACCATTACTTCAAAAGCGAAGTTATCATCCCATGGCTAACCTCTTTATTGAGTCATGGCGAAGCTGAATGATTTCATGTCGAGCATTGACAAGTCAATGCTCGAGGGATATTGTCGCGAACATGGCCACTCAAAAAGCTATCGCCGGGGCGACCGCCTGGTGGAGGAGGGGCGCATGTGTCGCCACATCGGTATTGTCAAATCAGGCTACTTTAAATATACCATATTGAGTACCGCCGGCGAAGAATGTGTCACCGGCTTTTCATTCGCCGGAGAGATTGTCGGCGACTTCGTGCGGTCATTTCTGTACAACCGTCCGGCCATGACATCAATCATTGCCGGACGTGATGCGGAGGTAATTCAGGTCCCGATAGCTGATGCCAGACCATATATTATATCACGAAATCCGTCTTACTGCAGTGACGCTTCCGCCGTCTTGCTTAATGAGGCCTATAGACGCTATCTGTCCGTGCATAAACGAACACCCGCAGAACGCTACTCCGATCTGCGCCATCGCTTCGGACACGTCATCGACACGATAACCAACAGTGACCTCGCGTCATACCTGACCATCTCTCGCCGCCAGTTCCAACGCATCAGAGAAAATTACGCAATGGGACAAATGTCCCGCAACAAATCCTGACAACAGACTAAATTTGCAGATATGAAAACAAAATATCTGCATATATTCGTTGTATGTCTGTTATCTCTGACAGGAGCATGCACAGACCCGGCCAATGATGAGCCGGATGCTCCCGAAGCAGACTTTGTCACGCCGTCAACGGGCCAAAACCTCGAAGCGCCGGCCGAGGGTGGGGTGGTAATGATTACTTTTTCAACAAACCGGGAATGGACCATTGAGATTTCCGAAAGCAACGAACAGTTAAACGGCGTACTGCAGAATCGCAACGGCGCGGCAGGCTCGGTTACCGTTGCTTTTACCGCTCTGCCTAATATCGGTAGCTCTATGCGTTCAACAACGTTGAAAATAACAGCAGGCCGGGCATCCGCGTCGGTTACTGTAACGCAACCGGCTGTGTCCGTTGAGTTGCCAAGCGAAGAAGAGGTAAGAGCCTATCTGGTAAGACTATTTGACGATACAGACGGGCCCAACTGGCGTTTCAGAGGTAATTGGTGCTCAGAGCTGCCTATCAATCAATGGGGGTCCGAAGTCAAGTATGAGAACGGAAAACTTTCGCTGATACTTGGAGAACATAACATGAAAGGGGAGATTGATCTGTCGGGATGCAAAGCATTGGTCAGCTTGAGATGCTCAAAAAACCAAATCAAAAAAATCAATGTTTCGGGATGTCCGTTACTGACAGAGATACAATGTACCAATACCGGGCTGGAGGAAATCGATGTTGAGGGTTGTCTGTCTCTACGCGAGCTATATGCGCCTTACAACAGCTTGCGGACGATACATATCGGCTGGTGCAAGACTATAGAGTCACTTGACGTAAGCAACTGTCGGGTCGAAAGCTTGGACTTAAGTGAGTGCGTGTCACTTAAGACGCTAAACTGTGGCGCCAATCTAATCGGGGAGTTGACCATTCCTCATCGCGAAAATCTCAACGAGCTCTATTGCTATGGCAACTACATCACTGAACTTAATCTGAACGGCGCATCGCAGTTGAAACTGTTGAATTGCAGCGAAAACAAAATCGGCAGTCTTGATGTCGGCGGATGCAGACGCCTGCGCTGGCTATATTGCTACGACAACCGGCTGACGGAACTCGATGTGACGGATTTGAAAGAAGCGGTGTCTCTGCTATATTGCTTCACCAACCGACTCGAGCTCCTGGACGTCAGCGGATTCAGGGAGCTTTCGGAACTTCATTGCAGCGACAACAATCTGTCAACACTCTCTTTCAACAACTGTCGCCATCTGCGTTGGCTCTACTGCAGCTATAACCGGCTTGAACGATTAAGTTTTGTTGGTCTGGATCTTGAAATTTTCGAGCGGCTCGACTGTGCCAATAACCGACTGAAAGAAGCCGATTTAACATCATTGAGACTGACCCGCCTATGGTGTCAAGGCAATCGGCTCGGTGGAGAGATTCCTGAACATTTTGACCGCATGGTTGAATTTGAACATGATGCCCGTTATGATTATCGCACCTCAACAGGAACATTCACGGATAAGGGATACGGATGGTGGTATCCCGGCGAACCGGATAAAATGAGTCATACCCGATAAAAACATTTAGCCATGAAGAAAACACTTATTATTGCATTAACGCTGACACTGTTGGCACCGGCTGCAATGGCCAAGAAAGAGAAATCGAAGAAAGAAAAAGAGCCTCCGCATGAGTACGTTGTTAAAATGAGTAACGGCAATGTCATTTCCGGAATTCTATCACAAGACTGGGTCCGTTGGCCGGCAAAATCAATCAATGTCGATTTTAAGATTAAACAATCTGACGGCACGGAGCAGCAAATCACCGTCAATGAGATTGATACGATTTATGACATGACCGATGGACGGAAATTTGTTGCCGTCAATCTTCCATATCCACGCATTGGCAAAACCGGCAATATTGTCAAGTGGATAGCAAAATGTGGTCCCAAAAGCGAGCATGGCGAAGTTTTGACCTACACGGCCTGGTATAACTTCCAGCGAGGCACATTCTCTGAGTGGGGACTTGCCGAAACTCACTGTATGAGATTTGAAAATGACAGTATTGCCTATCCATTTTACTATCCTCCTCAAAACGGTGAATTTAACACCTCTATCATGAAGAAAAAATTAAAGGAGATACGTCCCGAGGCGGTTGAATACCTTACGAAATATTTCAAGAGCAATAAAGAACAACGTAAACAGTTGCAGAAGCATCCTGAACTATTTCTCGAGGCTTACGAGGATTTTATTCAATACAACAAGTAAAGTTAACGAAAAAATCGCAACCTTTAAATAGGTTGCGATTTTTTGTGTTGTCTTACCAGGATTCGAACCTAGACAGGCAGAACCAAAAACTGCAGTGCTACCATTACACCATAAGACAATCCCGTTTGCCCAAGCGCCCGTAAAGGGCCCCTAAAGCGATTGCAAAGTTACGGCGAATTTTTCGGTTCTGCAAGAGAATGGTCAAAATTTTTTCAGTCATCAATGCGTTTGAACTGTCCGTTGCGATCAAAAATAAGGTCGAGACCGTTACTGAGCTCCACCTCGTACGTGCGACGCTCTTTGTCGACGGATACTATTTTCTGACCTGGGTAATTCTTGGCGACATAAGCCGTTATATTCTTCGGAATTATTTTATTGGGCACAGAGATATCGGCCGGGGTTTCAATCTTGTCCCACGTGCCGTCGTTATCAAAATCGATTTCTGTTCCGTCTGTAAGAACTACCTCATATTCATTGATATAACCGAGCGTCTTATCAATTTTGATGAAGCTGACAGGCGCCTTGAAATTCGTTTTAAGAAAAGTTTGGGCAGACTTGGGTAGGGTAGTGACATCGCGCGAGATTTCGTCGCGAGCCTGAGCTGAAATGGCGGAAATAGCCATTACCAGTAATGCAATGAGACTTTTTTTCATTTTGATTTAAGAATTTTGGTTCTTTATTTATTAGACCGATGATCCCCGAAGGGGTTTAATCGTCATAACGTTTTTTATGATGTTTTTTCGCTTTATGATAGCGTAATTATCCTCCATATCTCCATAACAATATCGTCTTAAACTTTGTTCTATAATTATATTATTTGTAACTTTGCAATCATGATTAAGATTGGACAATATAACCGCTTGAAAGTGAGCAGGCTCACTGACTTCGGTGCTTATCTCGACGCCGGCAACGGTGTTGAAATTCTCATCCCGGCACGCTACCTTACGATGCCGCCGTCCGAAGGCGAAGAACTTGATGTATTTGTTTATACCGATTCAGAGGATCGCCTTATTGCAACCACCGAGAAACCGTTCGTTGAAGTTGGCCAATTCGCTTTCCTTCAAGTTGTTGACATACATCCAAGAGTTGGCGCATTCCTTAACTGGGGCCTGGCTAAAGACCTATTGTGTCCGTTTAACGAGCAGAAAAACAAAATGGTACCCAATGGCATATATTGCGTATATGCCTATTTGGACGATGCGACCAAACGAGTCGTCGCATCATCCAAAATAGAAAAGTTTCTCGGCAATGTCTATCCCGAATATCGTCGCCATGAAATCGTCCGGGCGCTCGTGTGCAAACGAACCGATATCGGCTATATGGCGATAGTCAATAATCTGCATGCCGGAATGATATATGTTGACGAACTGATTACTCATCCTGAAATCGGCCAAACAGTAACGGCTTATGTAAAGAAAGTGCGTGATGACGGCAAGATTGACCTGACGCTTAAAGACACCAACGGAAAGCGTGCCCACGGAGTTGCTGATAGAATTCTCGAACAGATGGAACACAACGGCGGCATCACCCGGATTACCGACAAATCCTCGCCTGAGGAAATTGCCGATGCTTTCGGATGCAGCAAGAAAGATTTCAAAAAAGCCGTCGGCTTTCTATATAAGGATCGAAAGATTGAAATAACCCCGAATGAATTGAGATTGACACGCCGCACATAATTTGCTCATAATATATATTATGTAAAGTTTTCGGAATGTTCAAAAGTTGTCTCCCAAACCGTTTGAGAAGAATATAAAAATTGAGTATCTTTGCGAAAATAACCAAAAAATCTACAATGGATAACAAAATGATAACGCGCGCGGCCGACAATGCAAGAGTATTGATTGCCGCAATGGTTGAAAAAGCTAACTCTGGCCATCCCGGCGGCGCCATGGGCGGTGCGGATTTCACGGCAGCACTCTATGGCTCGCAATTGGTATATGACCCGCGCAATCCCCGTTGGATAGCACGCGATCGTTTCTTTCTCGATCCGGGCCATATGTCGCCGATGATCTATAGCATCCTGGCCCTCACCGGGAGCTACTCTTTGGAGGAGCTTCAGGAATTCCGTCAATGGGGTTCGGTTACCCCGGGCCACCCGGAACTTGACGTCGATCGCGGAATTGAGAACTCCTCGGGTCCTCTCGGCCAGGGTCATGTCATGGCCGTCGGCTGCGCAATCGCCGAGCGCATGCTCGCCGCACAATTTGGCGAGATTGTTGCCCACAAAACGTATGCCTACATCTCTGACGGCGGCATCCAGGAAGAAATTTCGCAAGGAGCCGGACGTATTGCCGGCTATCTCGGACTGAATAACCTCATAATGTTTTATGACGCCAACGACGTTCAGCTTTCAACGAAAGTCGACGCCGTGACCAACGAGGACACCGCAGCCAAATATCGCGCGTGGAACTGGAATGTCATCACCATTGAAGGCTCTGACCCCGAAGCCCTTAAAGGTGCTCTCGAAATGGCCCGCGCCGAACTCAAGCGCCCTACCCTCATTATCGGCCACACAATCATGGCCAAGAATGTCATTGCAACCGACGGCTCGAGCCTCGAAGGCGCTGTCAGCACTCACGGTCAGCCGCTGAGCAAAGCCGGCGCAGACATTGCCGCAACAATCCGCGCTCTCGGCGGCAATCCGGAAGCTCCATTCGAAATCTGGAGCGATGTCGCCGAAGCATTTGAGACACGCAGACAGGAACTTATAGCTATTACCGACAAGCGTCACACCGACGAAAAAGCATGGGCAGAAGCCAACCCCGAATTAGCCCGGCGTCTCAATGAATATATTGAAGGTAAACTGCCTGAGATCGACTGGGATGACATTGTTGTCAAAGCAAATTCCGCGAGCCGCAATGCCTCGGCAGCAGTGCTCACTGTACTTGCCGAAAAAGTCGGCAACATGATGGTATCATCGGCCGACCTCGCAAATAGCGACAAGACCGACGGCTTCCTGAAAAAAACGCGCGCGATCACCCCTGAAGACTTCGGAGGACGTTTCCTTCATAGCGGCGTTGCCGAACTGACAATGGCCTCAATATGTAACGGCGTGGCTCTTCACGGTGGAATGATAGCTGCCTGCGGAACATTCTTTGTCTTCTCTGACTACATCAAACCGGCAATGCGCATGTCTGCATTGATGGGATTGCCCGTGAAATACGTTTTCAGTCACGATGCCTTCCGCGTCGGCGAAGACGGTCCTACCCATCAGCCCATTGAACATGAGGCACAGGTACGCCTGCTCGAGCAGGTGGATAATCTTGAAGGCAAACAGTCAATTCTCGTTATGCGCCCCGCCGACTCTGCAGAAACCGTTGCCTGCTGGCACATGGCTATGAAAAATGAACACACCCCGTCGGTTCTCATTCTCTCACGCCAGAACCTCAACGACATTCCCGCGCAAAAAGATAACCGTATGATTGAGGCTCACGAGGCTGAAAAAGGCGGCTATCTCGTAAGAAAATGCAATGGTGATGCCGACATCACGTTGGTGGCCAACGGCTCTGAGGTTTCGCTGCTGATTGACGTTGCCGAACGTCTGGCATCCAAAGGAGTCAAAGTAAACGTTGCCTCCATTCCTTCAATCGGCCTGTTCATGAACCGACCGGCTGAGTATCGCGAAAGCGTTCTCCCGTCAGGAGGCACACGTTTCGGACTCACCGCCGGTCTGCCCTCAGTGCTCTACCCTCTCATGTTGAACGCCGGACGCTGGGAAGTCTACGGACTGGAGCGTTTCGGAGCATCTGCCCCCTACAAGGTTCTTGATAGCAAGTTCGGCTTCACTGTAGACAACATCACGGCCAAAGTAGAGACTCTTCTGAAATGAAACTGAAAGTAAACATCCTTGCACTCGCATTTCTTCCAACCGTGGTGTCACTTGGATGCACAACCACTGCAATACACTGCATCGGTTCGACGCCAACGGCTATTTTCGGCGCATTGGAGCCGGTAACCGCCGTGGTTCTCAGCGTCTTATTGCTAAATCAAACGCTTACTCCGTGCGAATTGGTAGGCGGATTGCTGATTGTGATTGCCACGACAATAGTTGTTGCCGCCGACCCAATCGACAACGCCCTACTTAGAATGCGCAAAATGTTCCCATCCAATCGCAGGCGTGGAAAGGTCAAACACTGACCGTCCGTTAACCAATGCGGCGGGGAAAGGATGATAAAACCTGGTTCCCTCTTCCTCATACATCATAAGAACACTGTAATCGCCTGCTTCATAAGCATCTTCGCAAGCAATTTTCTTGTCATAGTCCGCGTGCCCCGTAACGCGGGAATATAAAAACCAGAAAGGTGCGCGAAGCGTGACCACGAGGGTATCTCCCTCCGTAGATTCGTAATAGTACTCCCCCAGCTGAGCGGCACCAAACGAAAACTGATTATAAGGGAAAGAGGCCCGGTCATGTCCAATACCGTAAACGACTTCACAATCCGGTAGTTCGGTAGCCGCAGCGGAGCGGATTATGAAAGTATGATGGAAATCTTCATAATGGTGAGAAATCCGTACCGTCGATGCCAGAGTTTTCACAGTGTCGCTCACCGGAGTTTCATCCGGCGGACGTGTTCCTACAGAACCCGACGATGGCGTGTCTGTGTCAGAACTATACGGCTCCGCCTGCCTGGTGGTGCACGACACCGCTAAAAGCATCAGAGCCAACGTTGTTATTACGGTTCGCATAACGCGATGCGGGCAAAATGGTGAGCTGATTGACACTCGGTTATCGAGCCGTCTACAATCAGATGACGGTTGGCCATAGACGCCGGAGTTGTGATTTCATGGCTTACCATGATAATCGTGGCAGTCTTTGCCAGAGCGGCTATGATGTCGTATATCTTAGGCTCAAAATGCTTGTCGATATAGCTTAGAGGCTCGTCGAGAACGAGCACCTCCGGACGCGAAATAATCGCACGCGCAAGCAGTGCACGCTGCAGTTGTCCGCCCGAAAGTGCACCTATAGGCTTCGAGGCATGGGCTGTAAGCTCCACGAGTTTAAGCATCTCCCCTACTCTATTATTAAAGTCTTCCGGTTTCTTGGTAACACCCGATGCTATCACCTCGCGGACCGAAATAGGAAAACGGGAATCAATGCTGCTCTTCTGTGGCAAATAGCTGATGCGCACATTCTTTTGCAGCCTTTCTACGCTGCCTGATGTCGGCTTGAGCAGGCCGAGGAGCAGGCGGATGAGCGTTGTTTTCCCTCCGCCGTTCGGACCTGTAATCACGACAAAATCACCGCGTCTGATCGAAAGATTGACGTTGTGCAGAATGTTGCGGTGACCGCGCGACAAGCAGACATCCGACATACGTATCAGCAACGGACGCAGATTAACGTCCGGCGATGGCGTTGGCGATATGCAAAAGCTCCGAGCTCCAGTCATAATTCAAAGGATTGATTGTTTCAACTCTCAAATCATCGACACCACCGACAACGGCGGCGGCTTTGGTTGCGTCAACGTCCTGCTGGACAAGGAAAACCGAAGCACGCTCGTCTCCAATACGACGCAGCACGTCGCGGGTATTCAAAACGCTGTGGTCCTTGCCCTCGGAGCCAACCGAGAGCTGACGAAGTCCATAATCTCGTGCAAAATAACTCAGTGACGGATGCCAGACAATAAACGTCGAGCCGCGAAGCGGAGCAAGGATGTGGGCGCACACAGAATCAACGGAATCAATAGTCTGTACAAGCTGACGGTAGTTTCTGCGATATATCCGCTCGCCGTTCTGGTCAAGCCGGATAACCTCACGGAGCATATTTGCGGCAATGATACGCGCATTTGCAGCGGAACTCCACACATGAGGATCAACCCCATGATCGTGGCCGGGGTCGTCGACAATCAGTGTTATCGAATCCGAGTTATTGACAATCGGAAGATTGGGGAGATTAGCCGATATGCGGTCAATTATGGCATGCTCAAATGCAAGATTACCCATCATCATGTAGCAGGAACTGCTCTCCATATCTGCAAGATGCGAGAACGAAAGTTCGTAGCTCTCAGGATTACCTCCGCGGGCCATCAGAGTGCGAACCTTCATGCGGTCGCCGACAATGCGCTCAAGTAGCCAGCGCTGAGGCTCGATACTGACCGTAATCACCGGTTTCCGCTCGGGTAGCGAATGATTTTTGCAGCTGCCGAGCATAAGCATGGCAGCTGCAAAAACGAATATCAGAGATTTCTTAATCTTCAAATTCAATCAGATTTGCTTCAAGACCGACAACCTGACCCGGCTCAACGAAGACACGCTTGATGACGGCAGGATGTTCGGCCTCGACCTCATTCTCCATCTTCATGGCCTCATAAACCAGGAGAATTTCACCGGTATTGACCTTGTCGCCGGGTTTTACATTGATGCTGATAATGGTGCCACCCATAGGTGCCTGAATTACCTCTCCGGTAATTGGATCTTCTTCAATTTCGGGTTCTGCCGCAGCAGCTGCTGCTGCGGCTGCCTCGGCAGCGGCCTGTTGGGCCACGGCATACTCCTCGCCACGACGCTTCTTGAGGAATCCGGTCGCTACTGCGGGCAGGAGTTCAAGAAGAAGTTCTTCCTCCTTGTTCTGAGCGAGTTTCACCCCACCGAATTCCGGCAACTCGGGGTTTTCTGGAGCCTTATATTTAGATGTATCATAGGCCACTTCTTCAGGCGAACCTGTAATCTTTTCGCGGAAAGAAGGATCCACGGGTACGGGAGTATGGCCGTATTCGCCTTTTACCAACGACGTGAACTGCATGGACGGGGTCGAGTAATCAGGCTTGCCCTTCTTACGGTCAAGGGCGAGGCTGACGGCCTGCGAGCCTACAATCTGTGACGTCGGAGTCACCAGGGGAATCAGACCGGCATCACGACGCACCTTCGGAATCAGACGCATCGCGTCATCGAGGAGATCGTCGGCCTTCAGCTGCTTCAGCTGGGCAACCATGTTTGAATACATACCGCCGGGCACCTCAGCCGTGCGGACGAGCACATTGGGCTTCGGGAACCCGAAATAATCCTCAATCTGATGACAGAAGTCAAGCAGCTGATCTTCGTTGCCGGCTTCGGCTGCAGCGATAGCCTTGTCGAACAGGGCGTCGATATGCGCAGGCATGGAGTCTGCTGCCAGAGGATTGAATTCGCGGGGGAAGTGGTCTTTCTGCAAGTCAAATGCAGCCAGCGAGCGACGAACGTCGACGAGTTTTTCGCGAATGCGGCCGACTGCTTCCATATTTGCTTCAACTTCTACGCCCATCTTTTTGCAGAACACGTAGATAATCTCAAGTGCAGGTGCTGCCGAACCTCCGCCGAAATACCAGATATTCGTATCGAGAATATCCACCCCGTTGAGAATTGCCATGACTGCGGAGGCGAGACCGTAACCGGGAGTGCAATGGGTGTGGAAGTCTACAGGAACGCTTACGTTCGCTTTAAGAGCCGAGATAATCGACGCAGCTTTTGCCGGGCTGACGAGTCCGGCCATATCTTTAAGCGTAATGATTTTTGCGCCGAGCGCCTCCATCTGACGGGCCTTGTCAACGAAATATTCGTCGGTGAAGATTTTCTTTGGTTTGGAGCCGAAGAGCTTGGCAAAGAATGATTTCTCACTGTCATCCTTTGGATCTACGGTGTAGCAGACCGCACCGTCCGCAATGCCGCCGAGCGAGTTAATCATCTTTATGGAATCGCGGACGTTGTCGATATCGTTGAGCGCATCAAAGATACGCATGATATTCAAGCCGTTGGCGATTGCCTCTTTATAGAATCCCTCGAGTACGCTGTTGGGATAAGGAACATAGCCGAACAGATTGCGTCCGCGGCTGAGAGCCGACAGAAGGGACTTGCCTTTCATTGCCTTCGAGATTATGCGGAGGCGGTCCCACGGACTCTCGTCGAGATAGCGCATGACGGAGTCGGGCACAGCCCCGCCCCACACTTCCATAATGTAGAAGCCGGCATCTTCGTAGAGCGGCAGAAGTTTGTCTATTTCACTCTGCGGCATGCGTGTGGCAAACAGTGACTGCTGCCCGTCGCGCAGAGTTAGGTCACGAATTTTAAGTTTCTGAGTTTTCATATATTATCTTTGAGTGGTTTAGTCTTGAAGTGAATGGATTATCAGACCGCTGCGGAGCTTCGGCTCGAACCAGGTTGTTTTCGGAGGCATGATGTTGCCGGTATCGGCGATATCCATCAGTTGCTTCATTGAAACCGGATAGAGAGCAAGAGCTGCTGCCATCTCTCCCGAGTCAACGCGTCGTTTGAGCTCTTCAAGACCGCGTATGCCGCCGACAAAGTCTATGCGTTTCGACGTGCGTAGGTCGCCGATGTTGAGCAGATCCTGAAGAATAAGGTTTGAAGAGATGGTTACATCGAGCACGCCGATCGGATCCGAGTCATCATATGTGCCGGGACGGGCGGTCAACGAATACCAATGACCCTCGAGATAGAGGGCGAAATTATGAAGTGCGACGGGATGATATACCTCCTCGCCCTTGTCTTCAACAATGAAGTTGAATTCGAGTTTCTCCAGAAATTCATCGGGCGACAGACCGTTCAGATCGGTTACCAAACGGTTATAGTCAATGATGTTGAGATGACTTGCCGGGAAAGCTACAGCAAGGAAATAGTTATATTCCTCATCGCCCTTATGCGCAGGATTTTCAAGTGCTTTCTCGTGGCCCACGCGCGCTGCCGCAGCCGAACGGTGATGGCCGTCGGCAATATACATCGCCGGCATCTTTGCGAACTCTTCGGTAATCGTCGCAATCCGATCTGCGTCACGAACAATCCAGAAATGATGTCCGAAACCGTCGGGAGTAACAAAGTCATACTCCGGCGTTTCTGCAGTAACATCGCGAATTATCTTTGCGAGAACCGCATTATCGTGGAAAGCCAGAAAAATCGGTTCGATGTTGGCGTTATTGATGCGCACATGCTTCATGCGGTCGTCTTCTTTATCTTTGCGGGTAAGTTCATGCTTCTTAATGCGCGACGTCATGTAATCATCGACATTCGCACCGAGCACTATGCCATATTGAGTGCGCCCATTCATTGTCTGCGCATAAATATAGTAGTATTCCTGCGAATCGCGGATAAGCCAGCCTTTCGACATGAAATCATGAAAGTTCTCAACTGCCTTGTCATAGACTTTCGGATCATGTTCATCCGTGCCCGCGGGAAAATCGATCTCAGGCTTGATGATGTGATATAGCGACTTTGGATTGCCTTCAGCTTCGGCGCGGGCTTCCTCGGAATTGAGAACATCATAAGGACGTGATGCGACTTCGGTAACCAGCTCGCGCGGAGGACGGATGCCTTTAAACGGTTTTACTTTCATGGAGATTTACGAATTTTGGTTGATTACTCAGGTTTAACGTTGGCAGAGGTTAAAAGTTTTTGCGAACTATTGTCTGACTGCGGTCGGGTCCTACACTCAGTATAGTGATCGGCACTTCAAGTTTTGCTTCAATAAATTTGATGTAATTCCTAAAGTTTTCAGGGAGTTGCTCCTCTAATGTTGTTTCGGACATCGGAGTCTTCCAGCCGGGAAGTTCGGTATAGATGGGTTCGATTTCAACACTCTGTAGGTCGTAGGGAAGATGGTCAACGACCTCACCGTTGATTCGGTATGCAGTACAGGCACGTATTGTGTCGAAGTCATCGAGCACGTCGCTCTTCATCATTATCAGATCTGTAACACCGTTGATCATGACCGCATATTGCAACGCAACGAGATCAATCCATCCGCAACGGCGCTCGCGACCGGTTACTGCGCCATATTCATGACCGATATCACGCATGCGCTTGCCGGTTTCGTCAAACAACTCGGTCGGGAATGGTCCGGAACCCACTCGGGTGCAGTATGCTTTGAAGATGCCGAACACTCGGCCGATTTTGTTGGGAGCTACACCGAGGCCGGTGCATGCGCCGGCCGACACTGTGTTGCTCGAAGTCACAAATGGATATGAGCCGAAATCAACGTCAAGCATCGTTCCCTGCGCACCCTCGCAGAGTACTTTCTTGCCGCATTTCAAGCATGAGTTAACAAAGTGCTCCGAATCTATGAGGTCATATTGGCGCAGATACTCAACGGCATTAAACCATTTGCCCTCCATTTCGTCGAGCGTGGGATAATCGGTAACGCCGAGACCCGCCATAACTTTGAGATGACGCTCCTTTGCGGCATCATAACGCCGGCGGAAATCAGGCAGTAGCGAATCGCCCAGACGAAGTCCGTTGCGTGAGGTCTTGTCGGTGTAGGTCGGACCGATACCCTTGCCTGTCGTGCCGATTTTAGCAGCGCCCTTTGCGGCTTCATTAGCGGCGTCAAGGAGTCGGTGGGTAGGAAGAATGAGGTGGGCTTTCTTAGAGATTTTAAGCACCTTCGTCAGGTCCACACCGCTCAGACGCAACGACTCGGCCTCTTCACGGAAAAGTACTGGATCAAGCACGACTCCGTTGCCGATAACGTTGACCTGACCGTGCTGGAACACACCCGAGGGAATGGAGCGCAACACGTATTTCTTACCCTCGAATTCGAGGGTATGGCCGGCATTGGGGCCACCCTGAAATCGCGCAACCACGTCGTAACGAGGCGTCAGAACGTCTACTACCTTCCCTTTACCTTCATCGCCCCACTGGAGGCCTAAAAGCACATCGACTTTCATTATATTGCTTTGGTTGAGTTAAGTTATTCTGATTTTCTGGTTGAAATCCGGGTTCGCCGGCATCGGGCACACTCACCGTCGAGATAGACAATGGCCGACTCCGTCTTAGGCACAAATCCGCGCATCGCAACATCTTTCGCCCAAGCCACAAGCGACGGCGCATCGCTCTTATGAACCTTGCCGCAGATGGTGCATATCATGTAGAGTCGAGGCTTGACAATGGCTCCGGGATGCACCGGCTCATATCTGACAATCTTGTCGTGGACCATGCGACGCATGAACCCGCCCTCGACCAGCAGAGGAAGTGTATTGAAGAGTGTTGCACGACATATGGAAATGGAGTCTCGGCCATGACAGAGTGCAAGCAACTGTGCGGCAGTGAAAGGCTTACGTTGCTCCATGACCAGATCGAGTATATGCAGACGCTCGGGCGTGCAGCGGCGCCCGCTGCGTCCGAGAAACTCTGAAAAGGCAAACCTTGCGCGTGCCTTAGCCTGCATTCTTTCCATATCACTGCAAAGTTAGCCAATTCCGCGCGCGTATCCAAATTTTACCGCAATATTTTTTCACGCCACAAAAACCTTTTTGACACAACGGGTGTTGATAGTGCATAAGTTGTAATAACCAAATTTCAATATTTATTTACTTTATACTATGAACACCGCACCCCTTCAAGGAATTAAAGTAGTTGACCTGACCGAAGTCCAATCGGGACCTTCATGTACCCAGATGCTGGCATGGCTCGGAGCCGAAGTCATCAAGATTGAACGTCCCGGCGTTGGCGACGCTACGCGCAATGAACTACAGTTTGACCCGGATTGTCCAAGCTACTACTTCCTTCAGTTGAATTCCGACAAGAAGTCACTAAGCCTCAACGCCAAGACCGCCGACGGCAAGGAAATCCTCACCAAACTGATAAAAGAGGCCGATATCTTCGTTGAAAACCTCCATCCCGGCGCAACCGACAAACTCGGCTTCAGCTGGGAAGCAGTACACGCTTTGAATCCCCGTTGCATCTACGGCACTATCAAAGGCTTCCCCCTATCATCAAAATATAAGGACTTGAAAGCATATGAACCGATTGCCCAAATAACCGCGCTGGCCGCATCGACAACAGGCTGGTATAGCGGCAACGACAACATCCCGACCCAAAGCGGCGCCGCCCTCGGCGACTCCAACTCAGGCATGCACCTGCTTATTGGTCTGCTCGCCGCACTGCAGCTCCGCGAGCGCACGGGCGAGGGCTCCTACGTATACCAGTCTATGCACAACGCCTGCCTGAACCTCTGTCGAGTCAAGACCCGCGACCAGCTAACTCTCGACCGTATCGGCTACCTCACCCAGTTCATGCAGTATCCCGATGATAAATTCGGCGACTGCGTGCCCCGCTCGGGCAATACCGAAGGTTCCGGCGTGCTCGGCTGGACCTACAAATGCAAACCCTCCGGTCCAATGGATACCGAACAGGACGCAAACAACTACGTCTACGTCATCCTGCAACGTCCCGAAAAGGAGTTCGCTCTTGCATGTCAGGCCTTCGGCTTCGATGATTGGCTGACCGATCCCGACTTCAACACAGCCGATGCACGCGACCGTAACAAAGGCAGGGTCATTGCTCGAATCTCCCAATGGTGTGCCGACAAAACGAAATATGAAGTGACCGACATTCTCTCAAAGGCAGGCGTACCCGTCGGCCCGGTACTGTCGACAAAGGAGGTCATGAGCGACGAAAGCCTGTACGACGGCAACACCCTCGTCAAGATTAATCAGGGTGGCAAAATCGGTGAATTTGTAACTGTCGGTTGCCCGTTCACCATCAGTGGATACCGGCCGGACTATGGCCCCTGCCCCTCTCTCGGCGGCAACACCGAAGAGATTCTGACATCACTCGGCTACACCGCTGAACAACAGGCCGCAATGAAAGCAAACGGAACAACCGCCCCCGTTGCCGCTCCTTCAAAGTAATCCATTATTTAACCGAGGGTGTTGCAGAGAACCGATGTAACACCCTCTTAACCCTGTAGCCCCATAATCACTATGACAACACCTACGCCCACGTTGACCCCGTCGGCACCCTCGGCACCCCACTATCCCGAGCAGGTAACGGGTATGTTTATACTTGCCAAAGCCCTTAAAAACATCGGTATAGACACGATGTACGGGCTTGTCGGCATTCCGGTCACCGACTTCTCATATCTTTGCCAGGAACAGGGCATCCGCTTCGTCGGATTTCGCCATGAGCAACAGGCAGGAATGGCCGCCGCAACCCACGGATACCTCACCGGCAAGCCCGGCGTGCTGCTGACCGTCAGCTCCCTCGGCTTTCTCAATGGCCTGACAGCAACCATCAATGCCACGGTGAACTGCTACCCGATGATTCAGATTTCAGGATCGAGCCAACGCGAACCTATCGACCTTGACCAGGGCGCTTATGAGGGCCTCGACCAGCTCAACGTGGCTAAAGGCCTGGTGAAAGCAGCCTATCGTGTGAACCGTCCGCAAGATATTCCGACAGCTGTTGCCCGCGCCTACCGAGCCGCTGTTTCCGGTCGTCCCGGCGGTGTGTATCTCGACATCACGACACCCTGTCTTGGAGAAGTCGTCAACGCCGATGAGGCAGAAAAATGGTTTTTCACTCCGGTTGACCCCGTTGCAAAAACCTATGCAAACTCTGAATCGATTGACCGCGCCGTAGAGCTTCTGAAAAACGCCAAGCGCCCGGCAATAGTGCTCGGAAAAGGCGCCGCATTTATCCGGGCAGACGAAACAGTAAAACAGTTCGTTGAACAAACCGGCATGCCTTTCTTCCCGATGTCTATGGCAAAGGGCCTGCTCCCCGACACGCACCCCCAAAGCGCACTGGCCTGTCGCTCAACCATTATGGGACAGGCCGATGTCGTAGTGCTTATCGGCGCACGTCTTAACTGGCTCCTGTCGCGCGGACGGGGCAAGTGGAATCCTGAGGGGCAGTTCATCCAGTTCGACGTCGCGGCCACCGAAATGGACTGTAACCGACCGATTGCCGCACCGGTTGTCGGCGATATCGAAACGTCGTTAAAGGCAGTACTCGCCAAACTGCAGGGCTCCAAACTAAACATGGACCCCACATGGATGAGCTCACTGGCCGCTGAGACAAAAACTAAAAACGCAACGTTTGCCGAACGCCTTGCCGCAGCGGCAACAGTTCAGCCAATGACCCACTGGACTGCTCTGAACACCCTCAAGCCGCTGATTGAGGCGAATCTCGACCTTATCCTCATCAACGAAGGCGCGAACACGCTCGATGACACCCGCGACACCATCAACATGTCACTGCCACGCCATCGCGTTGACTGCGCGACATGGGCTATCATGGGCATGGGCATCGGATCCACTATCGGAGCGGCAATCGCCACGGGCAAGAGCGTCATTGCCATTGAAGGTGACTCCGCATTCGGATTCTCAGGAATGGACGTGGCAACAATATGTCGCTTTAAATTACCCTGCACCATTGTCGTCTTCAATAACGGCGGCATTTACAACGGCATCGGTGTCAATATGTCGAAGGACGGAGACCCGGCTCCCACAACCCTCGATATTGACGCCCGCTACGAGAAGATTGGCGAAGCATTCGGTGCCGCAGCCTACTATGTTACAACACCCGATGAGCTGAAAGCCGCATTCACCGAAGCCGTGGCCTCCAAGAAGCCGGCAATCATCAACGTGCAGCTTGGTGCTGACTCCGGCAAAGAGAGCGGACATATCGGCTATCTTAACCCGGAAGCAATCCAACACGTTATCGTCTGAGAAATTTTCCCTAAATTTGCGCGTGGTTTTGTCCATGCGCAAATTTAAATCACGCAAATATTATGCAACACATCCTTCTATACGCCATCATACCTATCATCGTTGTCATGCTCGCAGGCTTCATATCGGGCAAAAAAGGCATGTTCAGCGGTCAGGATGCCAAGCAGTTCAATAAGGTGGTTCTTGACTTTGCCCTCCCGGCAGCCTTATTCATTTCAATCGTGACGGCAACGCGCCGGGACCTCATCAGTGACCTGAAACTTACCGTCGTCTCAACGCTGGTTATCATGGGTTGCTTCATGCTCGTTTATTTCATCTACCGCTACTGCTTTAAAAAGAATACCGGAGCCGACGCCGCGGTATGCGCCCTTATCAGTGGCTCGCCGACAATCGGCTTCCTCGGATTTGCGGTACTGGAGCCAATCTTTGTTTCCTCCACCGTCCACCTGTCGTCCGTGGCTCTAGTGGTTGCCATTGTTGGCATTGTCGTAAACGCCATCGGCATTCCCGTAGGCCTCTCGCTGCTCAACGCCGACATTGCCAAGCGCAACCCTCAGGACTCCGGCAAAAAACAAAGTGCATGGAAACCTGTGATTCACGCTCTGTCGCAACCTGTTGCCTGGGCGCCGATTTTGGCAGTTGTCCTCGTGCTTGTAGGCTTCAAATGGCCCGACTGGGCAAGCCCCTCGTTCAACCTTATCGCTAAAGCCAACGCATCGTTGGCCGTATTCTCCGCCGGTGTTACCCTCTCGGCCGTCAAAATTGTCATCAACTGGCAGGCAATTCTCGGCAGTATTATGAAGCTGATTGTCATGCCGGCAGCGGCACTCATTGTCGGCCTCCTGGTCCACATGGATTCCATCAACCTCCAGATGCTCGTTGTTGCCTGCGCGCTGCCCCCGGCATTCTCAGGCATCATCATCGCCGACGAATACGACACCTACGTTTCAACCGGCACCTCCTCGTTAACCCTCTCGATCATCCTCTTCATCGGATTTTGCCCGCTCTGGATTTGGCTGACACAAACCGCTCTGGCCCACCACTTCCTGATGTAATCCCATTCCACCTCTCATAACAAAAACGGGACGCTTCCGCATCCCGTTTTTATTGTCTTACACACATCCCCCCCCCCATTTTTCATTTTTCATTTTTAACTTTTAACTTTTAACTTTTAACTTTTAACTTTTCATTTTTCATTTTTAACTCTTAATCCTTCCTCACCTTCAGCCCTTCAATCATGATTGGACCGGGCACATAATAGAACTCAACCCTGCGATTGGCGGCTCGGCCTTTGCGGCTGACTTCCGAACTCACCGGCTCGTCGTAACTGAGGCCATAAGGCACAACACCATCTACCGGCACACCCAAATCGGCAATTCGCCTGCGGATAGCATCGGCACGGGCACGCGTAAGATTGCTAAGATACGCCTCCGAACCCGTATCATCACTATGCACAACTACCAATAATTTATACTTATCCGGCGTGCGTAACGGGGCAACAAGCACTTTCAGCTTTTTGTCTGCGATATTCGACAATAGCGTATCATTTGAATTAAACAACTCGGCAACAGGCACGGTTACCATCACTACCAGGCCCTCGCGCTCACTTACGTCTGTCTTGAAACCTGAATGCTCTAATCGTCGTGAAAGAGTCGCCATGTCTGCCTGGGCCCTGGACATCAGCTTCGACGGAACTTCTGGTGACTGTAGATTTTCATCTACAGAAAGTTCGGTGATTTCGCGGTGATATTTCGTCAGGTCGGTCTTGGCTGACGCCATAAGCGACATAACCATAGCTGCCGCAAAACATATATAATATACTAATCGGGAATTCTTCATCTTACCCGCAAAGTTACCAAAAAAATCGCCGTCTTCCAAATTTCAGATTTTTTGCGTAACTTTGCACGGAGATTTTATCTTTATTAAATCAATCGATGATCAGCTTTTTCAGGAAAGACGCTGTGACGGTATATGCCGTTGACGCCGACCATGCCCTGTCGCCCGCCGAACAGGAGAAGTTTTCGTGGCTCTTCTCGGGAGCCCGCCCGGTAGAAGAACCAACACTTGAGGGCCGTTATGTCGGCCCGCGTCGAGAAATGATCACACCCTGGAGTACGAACGCCGTGGAGATTACCCAGAACATGGGACTCAACGGCGTTAATCGTATCGAGGAGTTCGCGCTCGACAATAGCGCCGAACCGCGCCATGACAAAATGCTTCAACGAGTGTATGAAGGTCTCGACTCCGATATCTTCAAAATCGACGCCAAGCCGGCGCCTGTTGTATATATTGACGACATCCACGCCTACAACCTCTCGGAAGGGCTGGCCCTGAGTCCCGAAGAAGAAAAATATCTATGTGACCTATCGACCGGACTCAGCCGACCGCTGACTGATTCGGAGGTATTCGGCTTCTCGCAGGTAAACTCCGAACATTGTCGCCACAAAATTTTCAATGGCACTTTTGTCATTGACGGCGAGGAGAAACCTATGTCGCTCTTCAAGCTCATAAAGAAGACCAGCCTGGAGCATCCTCATAAGCTCGTAAGCGCTTATAAAGATAATGTCGCATTCGTCGAGGGCCCGCAGATCGACCAGTTCGCCCCGGCAAACCCTTCGCAGCCGGACTTCTTTGAAGTAACTCCGATCGACTCTGTCCTTTCTCTGAAAGCCGAAACACATAACTTCCCGACTACCGTAGAGCCCTTCAATGGCGCGGCAACCGGTTCCGGCGGCGAAATCCGCGACCGCCTCGGTGGCGGCCGTGCATCGCTGCCTATGGCTGGCACTGCGGTATATATGACCTCATATCCCCGCCACGAAGAGGCCGTGGAGCCGTGGGAGGCTATGCTCAATCCGCGCGTATGGCTCTACCAGACTCCGGCCGAAATCCTCATCAAAGCCTCCAATGGCGCAAGCGACTTCGGCAACAAGTTCGGTCAGCCCCTGATTTGCGGTTCACTGCTAACGTTTGAGCACGACGAGTCTGGCCGCACTTTTGCCTACGACAAGGTTATTATGCTTGCCGGAGGCGTTGGATTTGCTAACAAACGCGACGCACTGAAAGGCCACCCCACGGCGGGCGAAAAGGTGATTGTCATGGGCGGCGACAACTATCGTATCGGCATGGGCGGCGGCGCCGTAAGCTCCGTGGCTACCGGTCAGTATGCCAATGCAATCGAACTTAATGCCGTTCAGCGCGCAAATCCCGAAATGCAGAAACGTGTTGCCAACGTAATCCGAGCTCTTGCCGAAAGTCCCGAAAATCCCATTGTTTCAATCCATGACCACGGTGCCGGAGGCCACCTCAATGCCCTGAGTGAACTCGTTGAAGAAACAGGCGGCAAAATTGAAATCGGTGCCCTGCCCGTAGGAGACCCCACCCTTTCGGCTAAAGAGATTATCGGCAACGAGAGTCAGGAACGCATGGGTATGGTAATGGATGCCAAACACATTGACAGTGTACGCGCTATCGCCGAACGCGAACGCGCACCGTTCTACGTTGTCGGTGAAACAACAGGCGACGACCGCTTCGTGTTTGAGCAGCCGGATGGTGTCAAACCGATTGACCTCGCAATGGGCGACATGTTCGGATCCTCTCCCAAAACAATCATGACTGACAAGACCGTTGTCCACGAATATCGCAATCCGAAGCTTGATATCGACAAGATTGAAGAATACATCTCAAACGTTCTTGCTCTCGAAGCCGTTGGCTGCAAAGATTGGCTGACAAACAAAGTTGACCGCTCCGTTACAGGCAAAGTGGCCCGACAACAATGTCAGGGACCGAAGCAGTTGCCTCTGAGCGACTGCGGCGCAGTTGCCCTCGACTTCACCGGAGCAAAGGGCATGGCAACTTCTATCGGCCATGCGCCCCAGGTTGCCCTCGTCGACCCGGCCAATGGCTCAATCATCGCCATTGCAGAAGCCTTGACCAACATTGTCGGCGCTCCGCTGGCCGACGGACTCGCCGGAGTCTCGCTCTCGGCAAACTGGATGTGGCCCTGCCGCAATGAAGGCGAGGACGCCGCGCTATATAAAGCCGTGCAGGCAGCAAGCGACTTTGCCTGTGCAATCGGCGTGAACATCCCGACAGGTAAAGACTCGCTGAGCATGACTCAGAAATATGGCGACAAGAAAGTGCTCGCCCCCGGAACCGTCATCATCTCCGCAGCGGCCGAAACCGGTGATGTCCGCAAGATTGTCGGTCCTGTTCTGCGCTCCGAAGACTCCGTGCTCATGCGTCTTGACTTTTCGTTCTGTAAGCCGTCGCTTGGCGGTTCAGCCCTGTATCAGACGCTCGGACGCATCGGCTCGGATGCGCCCACGGTTGCCGATCCGGCAAAATTCGTGAAAGCATTCGCCGCAGTTCAGCAGTTGGTCAAACTCGGTCTGATTACCGCCATTCATGACATCTCGGCCGGCGGCACGTTGACAACGGTTCTCGAAATGATGTTTGGCTCCGAGACCCCGCTGAAAGTCATATTCGACGGAGGTTCAGACCCGCTGCATTCACTCTTTGCCGAAAATCCCGGCGTCATCATGCAGATTAGAAAAGACGACGCTGAGGCCGTAGAGGCGGTGCTCGGCAGTTTTGAGCTCGTAGCCGAAGGCCTTGCTCTGGTCAGCCCCTCCGAACAGTCAACGCTTCACATAACCGGCGTTGTCACCCTCAGTCTAAACCCCGCAGATCTCATGGAGCGCTGGTATAAACCCTCACATCTGCTCGACCGCCTTCAGAGTGGCCGCGAATGCGCTGACATGCGTGCCGACAATTATGGTAAGCAACCCGTGAAATATAACTTTGCCAACGATTTCGACGGTTCGCTGAATAGCCGAGGTCTGGCATATCGCCACGAGCGCAGCGGCATCAAAGCCGCAATCATCCGCGAAAAAGGCGTCAATGGCGACCGCGAAATGGCTTACTCGCTCTATCTCGCCGGATTCGACGTCAAAGACGTGCATATGACTGACCTTATGAGTGGACGTGAAACCCTCGACGACATCAACATGATCGTTTTCTGCGGAGGCTTCTCCAACTCCGACGTACTCGGCTCCGCAAAAGGATGGGCATCCGGATTCAAATGGAACGAAACGGCCCGCGAAACCCTTGCCCGGTTCTATGCCCGCGAGGACACCCTCTCGCTCGGCGTCTGCAACGGTTGTCAGCTCATGATGGAACTCGACCTCCTCGGACTCGGCGACGGATCAAAGATGGAACACAACATCTCCCATAAGTTCGAGTCGACATTCCTGAGCATCGAAGTGCCCGAAAACAACTCGGTGATGTTCTCGACTCTCGCCGGCAGATCGCTCGGCATATGGGTGGCACACGGTGAAGGCCGCTTTGCTCTCACCCGCCCCGAATGCGAATACCATATCGCCGCAAAATACAGCTACTCGACCTACCCCGGCAATCCCAACGGTTCGGACTATGACGTAGCCGCCCTGACCTCGGCCAATGGTCGGCACCTCGCAATCATGCCGCATCTTGAACGAGCAATTTTCCCCTGGCAATGTGGCTACTACCCCTCAGAGCGCGCAACTGACGAAGTTACGCCATGGATTGACGCATTCATCAATGCCCGTAAATGGATTGAAACCAAAAAGTAACCCCTGGCCCTGGATTCCCTCGCTCTATCTGTTCGAGGGCCTCCCCAACGCCATCGTCGTTACCGTGGCCGTTGTCCTGCTCAAGAATATGGGCTTGGACAATGGCCGCGTGGCTCTCTACACATCCTTGCTATATCTTCCGTGGGTCATCAAACCGTTTTGGTCACCGTTTGTCGATATTATCGGGTCCAAGCGCTGCTGGATATGGATTATGCAGGTCATGATTGCCGCAGGCATGGCCGCAATCGCGCTGACTCTTGATGCTTCATGGTGGCTCGCAGCCTCGCTTGCTGCATTCTGGGGCGTTGCCTTCTGCTCGGCCACCCACGATATTGCAGCTGACGGATTCTACATGCTCGCGCTCAACGAGCGGCAACAGGCTTTCTTCGTCGGCATACGCTCTACGTTCTACCGACTGGCAAATCTCATGGCTTCGGGAGGTGTGGTCTGGCTCGCCGGACACATTATGCGCACAGGCACGGAGGTTTCCTCGGCATGGCGGATTATTTTTACCGTTCTGGCACTATTGTTCCTTGCCGCTGCCATTTGGCACCGCTTCATACTTCCTCGCCCCGCGCTGGATATCGACGCCGGAAAGTCAACCGTAAGAGAGATCCTGAGCGACTTTGCCATGACTTTCAAAACCTTTTTCACAAAAAAAAATATTGTCATCGCAATGCTCTTCATGCTGCTCTATCGACTGCCGGAGGCTCTGCTTGGGAAAATGGTTCAACCCTTTTTGCTTGATCCTGTCAGCGCCGGAGGCCTCGGCCTCACTACCGAGCAGGTCGGCCTCGCGAACGGAACCTGCGGCGTTATCGGTATTGTTGTCGGTGGCATTGTCGGTGGCATTGTCATGGCACGCTACGGTCTTAGGCGCTGCCTGTGGCCAATGGCGCTCGCCCTGACCGTGCCGAGCGCGTTCTATTGCTATCTCGCCGCCTCTCAAACCTCGGATTTAATGCTTATTTGCGGAGGCATAGCGATTGAACAGTTCGGATACGGATTCGGATTCACGGCCTATATGATGTATCTGATGACATTTTGTGAAAATTCGCAATACACTACATCACACTACGCATTCTCTACCGGAATTATGGCACTCGGCCTGATGGTTCCCGGAATGTTTGCAGGGCAGCTGCAACTTTCGTGCGGCTACCCTGAATTCTTTTCTGTGGTGATGCTTCTTTGCATCCCCACATTTATAGTTACTGAGTTGGTGCGGCGTTCGCTTACTCTTCGAGAGTCATGTCGCTGAAGCCGCCGGCCTCAAATTCATCGTCGTTATAAGAGTCGGAACCGTAGAATTCATCGTCGAATTCATCGACCGCATTCTTTGCCGTCGTGGGTTTTGCTGCCTCCGGAAGCTCCAGTTCGCTCTCCTGCTGCGGCGCATGCCCCATTGAGCCTGCTACGAGCGGCTCAATCAAGCTCTTGCCGGGTTCCGACTTCTTCATCTCAATATAAAATGAACGGTCGTTCAAATAATCGAACGTCAGCATCAGGCGCTGACCCTCGTCTTCAATCTCATCGCTCAGAATCGTGTCTTCCATAAGGTAAGAGTCTTCAGAGGCGTCGAGGCCCATATCTTCGAGCGTAATCTCGCGTTCTTTCTCCCATTCGCCGTCGCAGATAAAGAACGAACACATCTGATTCTTGTCATAGCCTACGCTATCATATATCACATTGCGGAGATCTAAAAACGTTGCGTCTGCATCAATCTGAATATCGCGGCGAAAATTGTCGACTTCGTCAGAGACCACACGAAAGTTATATATCATATTCTAAATAAATGGTTTAGATGTTTCTTGGAATGATTTAACGGCGCTAAGTTAATAATAGTTTTTTGTTTTTGTGCAAATTTTACGGCAAAAATTGTTCGTTTACAGCAAATCAATGACACATCAGTATGCAAAAAAACCAACCGGGCATGTTCGGTTGGCTTTTTATTAGTGATTACCATGTGTAATCAAACCTTTCAATATCCTCTTCTATGAGATTTGAACCGGTTTGCACTTCAATGAAGGTCAACGACGTTTTCGCGCGCAAAGCATGCTTTACTCCTTTGGTGATGACAACAGTCTCGCCGCGGCATATGCCGCGGCGCTCGCCGTTGAGCACGATTTCGCCTTCGCCGTCTATAAACGTCCAGACCTCATCCCGGCAACTATGCCGCTGATAACTGATGGAGCATCCGGGATTCAGGGTGAGCTGCTTGGTCAGAGCGCAATATCCGTCAGGGAACTCTACAGTATCGATAACCGTATATGTCCCCCAGCGACGTTCTTCATACATAGGGCGATGTTTTAGCGAGGCTGCATAGCTCTTGATATTCTCGCTCTTGCTCTTTTCTGAAACAATAATTCCGTCGGGCGATGCGGCTATGACAAGATTCTTCGTGCCCAGGCAAAGCAACGGCAGGTGAAGTTCGTTGAAAATATGCGTATTCTCTCCTGTGCCGTCTGTCAATACGTTGCCATACTCAAATGTCCGGAGTTCATCGGTCAGAGTATTCCATGTGCCCAGGTCCTTCCATATACCGCCATATTTCACCATTCCGATATTATGTGCTTTCTCAGCCACCTCGTAGTCGAAACTGATTTTGGGAAATTCGTTGTATCGGTCAAGAATTTCGCCGAAAGTCTGAGCTTTTACGTACTTTTCCGAAATAGCGGTCATATAACCCAATCTGAAAGCAAACACGCCTCCGTTCCATAAGGCCTTTTCGGCAATAAGCCTCTCGGCAGTTGCAACATCAGGCTTTTCAATGAAGCGCATGACCTTCACCACTCCGTCAGCCGATGCTTCACCCTCAGGCACCACGTAGCCATACTTGGCCGAGGGATAGGTCGGCACGATACCCATGACAATCATGTCAGCATCGTTGTCGGCAATGCCCCGGGCCATGCGCTTAATGCAATCGAAGTAACCAAGCTGAGTGAAAGGATCACACGGCATTACTACCACTACTTCGTTGTCAGGACAGTGTCGCTCCTTTGCCAGGTATTCACAGGCCAGACAAATGGCGGGAAACGTGTCGCGACGGCTTGGCTCGGTGACCAGATCAACTTCATCGCCCAACTGGGCAATGACAGAGTCTCGCTGAGACTCACTCGTAGCAACGGTTATTTCTGCATCTATCCCGGCTTCACGGACCTGACGCATTACACGTTGCACCATTGACTCACGTCGTTCCGAACCGTCCACGTCGAGCAAGCGTAGAAATTGCTTTGAACGGGCGTCGTTTGATAGCGGCCAAAGGCGTGTGCCCGAACCGCCTGATAGTAATATGATCTTCATCTTTCAGCACGCATAGGGTTATTGAGAAAGTCCTCATAGGCCAACTTGATACCATCGGCCAATTCCGTCTTGTATGTCCAACCGAGGCGGGTCGCTTTGCTTACGTCAAGCAATTTGCGCGGTGTGCCGTTTGGGCGAGTCGTATCCCAGAGGATTTTACCCTCATAGCCGACGGTTGATGCGACTAACTCCGTCAACTCTTTTATCGTAAGCTCTTTGCCTGTGCCGGCATTAACTGTCTCATTGCCGGAATAGTTGTTCATCAGGAACACACAGAGGTTAGCCAGGTCATCGACATAAAGGAACTCGCGCAACGGGCTGCCGTCACCCCAGCAGGTGACCTCGGTCAACCCCTGCTCCTTAGCCTCATGGAACCGGCGAATCAGTGCCGGCAACACGTGGGAATGCTCGGGATGATAGTTATCATTAGGGCCATAGAGGTTTGTTGGCATCACTGAAATATAGTCCGTCCCATACTGACGGTTGAGATACTCGCAATATTTCAGACCCGATATTTTTGCAAGAGCATACGCCTCATTGGTCTTCTCAAGTTCAGATGTCAGCAGACACGATTCGGGCATGGGCTGAGGCGCCATTCGCGGATAAATGCACGACGACCCGAGGAACTCGAGTTTCTTGCAACCATTGCACCGGGCGGCGTTGATGACGTTCATCTCCAGCATCATGTTGTCATACATGAAATCGGCCGGGGCTGACGAATTGGCAATGATACCTCCGACCTTAGCTGCGGCAAGAAATACATACTCGGGCTTCTCCGCGGCGAAGAAATCATTGACAGCCTGCTGGTTGATCAGGTCAAGTTCCTTATGTGTCCGGCATATGATATTCGTATAGCCCTGCCGCTTCAGCTCGCGGACAATCGCCGAGCCGACCATGCCGCGATGTCCGGCCACATATATCTTTGCATTCTTCTCCATCATTTCACAATTCCTTTCTCCAGATACTCAACAAGGTTTGTCCTTACCAACTCTCCGGCACGCTCAACGGCGACTTTCGCCATATCGGCGTCAACCATAATGTTGACAAGCTCCTCGAACGAGGTCTTGCTTGCAGGGTCCCATCCCAACTGATTCTTTGCTTTGGCAGGGTCTCCCCATAGATTGACAACGTCCGTGGGACGGTAAAAATCAGGCGACACCTCGATCACCACTTTCCCCGTCTTGACATCGATGCCCTTCTCATTCTCTCCCTCGCCCTCAAAGCGGAGGTCAATGCCTGCACGCTTGAACGCAAGCATACAGAACTCCCGGACCGAATGTTGTTCGCCCGTTGCGATTACAAAATCCTCCGGTTCTGCCTGCTGCAGGATGAGCCACATACACTCAACATAGTCTTTGGCATATCCCCAGTCACGCAGCGAGGACAGATTACCCAGCAAAAGCTTGTCCTGTTTACCCTGGGCAATGCGGGCGGCAGCAAGAGTGATTTTACGCGTAACGAACGTTTCGCCTCTACGCTCCGACTCATGATTAAACAGAATTCCCGAGCAGGCATACATCTTATATGCCTCACGATACTCCTTGACTATCCAGAAACCATAAAGCTTTGCAACGGCATATGGAGAATAAGGATGGAACGGAGTATTCTCGTTCTGGGGAACCTCCTCGACCTTGCCATAAAGCTCCGAGGTTGACGCCTGATAAAAACGGCATGTCTCCGCGAGGCCACACTGGCGGATTCCTTCAAGAATACGCAACACACCCGTGGCATCAACATCTGCCGTAAACTCCGGCGAATCGAAGCTGACCTGCACATGACTTTGCGCGGCAAGATTGTAAACCTCATCAGGGCGCACTTTATTCAGCACCTGAATAATTGACATCGAGTCGCCGAGATCGGCATAATGAAGATGGAAATTCTTATGACCTTCGAGGTGTGCGATACGCTCGCGATAGTCAACCGACGAGCGCCTTATTGTTCCATGTACGTCATATCCTTTTTCAAGCAAAAATTCTGCCAGGAAGCTGCCATCCTGACCGGTAATACCGGTAATCAAAGCTGTTTTCATAACTTAATTAAGTCTGTTGGGCAAGTATGTAGAATCATAGTTGTAAATAGACTGCAAAGTTACGAAAAATGTGGGATATACATTGCACTTCTGTGGATTTTTTTTGCATAAATTATTGTAATGGTGCTATTTTCACTTAATTTGAGTCTTATAGCCAATCTTTCACTAATTCTTCGTAACTTTGCGCAAAATATCCACCAATCAAAAAATGATGAAAAAGCAACATCTATTCATGACGGCAGTTGCTTTGGCCGGTGCCACGACGCTCTATGTTGCCGCAAAAGACACCCTTCCGAGTATGAACCGCAACAATCCTCTGCTATCGGAATATCAGACTCCGTTTGAAATTCCGCCGTTCGAGCAAATCAAAGTGTCGGACTACATGCCGGCGCTTCATGAAGCGATAAGCCGCCATAAGGCCGAGGTCAAAGCTATTGTGCAAAATCCCGAAGAACCCACTTTTGAAAGCACCATTCTTGCTCTCGACAACAGTGGCGAGCTGCTCACGAAGGTGTCACTCCTCTTCTCCGGTCTTGATGAGGCACTTAACTCCCCCGAGTCAGACGCCATTGCCGGCGATTTCTATGCCGAGGTCCAAAAGTGGAGCGACGAAATGGCTATGGATCCGAAACTTTTTGCCAGAATCAAAAAAGTATATGACAAACGCAACGAGCTCGGTCTGACAACCCCTCAGATGCGACTCGTTGAACATAGCTACCGCAACGCCGTGCGCAACGGTGCTCTGCTCTCAGATGCCGACCAGGCTTCGCTGAAAGCCGTCAACGCAAACCTTACTGACCTTTTCCTGAAGTTTAACAAGAACCTTCTGGCCGCAACCAATGAGTTTGCAATCAATATAACCGACACCGCTCGCCTGGCCGGACTTCCAAAAGGAGTCATCGACGCCGCCGCTGAGGCCGCCGCCGAACGCAATCTCCCGGAAGGTACCTACACATTCACTCTCCACGGCCCGAGCCGCCTGCCCGTTCTTCAATATGCCGCTGACCGCGAACTGCGCCGCGATATCTACGAGGGCTACACGACTTTAGCCTCATCCGGCAAGTATGACAACGGCCCCGTCATCAACGAAATCGTCAAAGCACGTACCCTAAAAGCCCGCCTGCTCGGTTACCCAGATTTCGCGTCATACGCAACGGCCAATGTCATGGCGAAAACTCCCGAAGCGGCAATGGAGCTGCTGACGAAAGTTTGGGAAGCCGCGCGCACGCGCGTAAATGAAGAGGTTGAGGAGATGCAGAAACTGACCCCGGAGAAAATCATGCCGTGGGACTATGCCTACTATGCCGAAAAGGTGCGTCAGCAGAAATATGACCTCGACGAAGATGAGCTGCGCCAGTACTTTGCCGTCGACTCCGTGCTCAACGGCGTCTTCACAATGGCCAACACCCTTTATGGCGTGAACTTCACCGAACTGCCCGACGCTCCGAAATATCACCCCGAAGTGAAAGTCTACGACGTTACCGACGCCAAGACCGGTGAGCATATTGCCGTGTTCATGAATGACTACTTCCCCCGCGCGTCGAAGCGTCAGGGTGCATGGATGAGTGAATGGAAAGGCGCCTACAGTGACGAAAACGGCAATCGTGTCGCTCCTATTATTTATAATGTGGGCAACTTCACGCGCCCGACGGCAACTACCCCTGCCCTGCTCTCCATTGACGACGTTGAGACCCTTTTCCACGAGTTTGGCCACGGGCTCCACGGAATGCTGACCCGCGCGCAATATCGCTCGCAGGCCGGCACCAACGTTGACCGCGACTTCGTTGAGCTCCCGAGCCAGATTCATGAACACTGGGCCGTTGCGCCGCAGATGCTCAAGCGCTACGCTCATCACTGGAAAACAGGCGAAGTAATCCCCGACGAGCTGATTGCCCGCCTGCAGGCCGCCCTGCAACATAATCAAGGCTTCACCACCGGCGAACTTGCCGCTGCCTCGATTCTTGATCTCGAATGGGGCAAACTGAACCTCGAAGAGGGCGACAGTGTCAACGTGCTCGACTTTGAGCGCTCCGTTGCCGAAAAACTGCAGATGCCCGCCGAACTTCAGTTCCGTTATCGCTCGCCATACTTCAAACACGTTTTCGGCTCCGACGGCTACGCCTCCGGTTACTACACCTACCTCTGGGCAGAGGTGCTTGATAGCGACGGCTTTGAACTTTTTGAAGAAAAGGGAATCTTCGACCCCGCAACCGCAGCATCATTCAAGAAACACGTGCTTGAAGCCGGTGGCTCCGACGACCCCATGAAACTCTACGTCCAATTCCGCGGCCGCACCCCCGACGTAAACGCCCTTCTCCGCAACCGCGGCCTCATCCCCAAGTAACTCACATCCCCAACAACATAAAAACTGATGAGGCTGTGTCAAAATAGGCGCAGCCTCTTTTTATGCCCTTTGAGATTTGGATATTTTTTAGGCAACTGATTTTAGGTGATTTCTCCAAAATATCCGATTCTCAGGGGGCTAAAATTTGAAGTATAATCACTAGTGTCTCCTAAAATTTGTTAAAAATCAATTTTATGCTCTTATTAGGCT
>CAZKOF010000009.1:0-53321 GCA_964554335.1 uncultured Bacteroides sp. | reverse complement strand
TAAACCAGCAGATTTACAGTCTGCCCCATTTGGCCACTCTGGTATTCGCCCTGAATTCAATACGTTCCTTTTTCTTAGTCTTACTGCCTTTCTGTCGGCATTGACTTGAGCCTCTTGTCGGATTCGAACCAACGACCCCGAGATTACAAATCACGTGCTCTGGCCAACTGAGCTAAAGAGGCAGCTCATTGCCTCGGCGGTCAACTCTTTGGCGCCTTAGCGAGTGCAAAGTTACGCCAAGTTTTTGAACTGTGCAAATATTTTCGTCCAAAAATGCTCAAAAAAAACAACCGTTCTCACAACTCTCTAACCCCCACCACATTACTTCCTCCACAAAAAAACGTCGGCTCTGACCGCGAGCTGCACCCCAAAAGTTTTTTCTATTGCATTCGCATCAGCGCGGGGAGGCGGTCAGGGCGAAGTGTATGCGCGGCTCGGCAGCGACGCGGAGTTCGGCGTGCCCCGTGGGACCGAGGCAGATAACGGCATCCTCGCCATAGACACACTCGTGCATAAAAGTGACCTCGAGACGCGAAATGAGGTGCAAGGCGTGGAAATCGGCGCCGTAGCAGTCCATAAGCATTTCTATATAGCGCACAGTGTTGACGTGACGGTTCGAATCGATGTCGCTATAGGCGAACCGGCGCGTAAGGACCGCCTCTGCGTCCGGCCCGAGAGGGCGGCGCTTGCCGCAAGGCGCTATCGGACACTCCATATCGGTCACAATCGAGTCCTTAAGAGGGTCAAGACGCGAAATGTCCGCCAACGTACGCCGCTCAAGATCTATGGCTACCCACGTTGAGCGTGCATGGCCCAGAACCCTGCCCGCGAAGTCAAGGATGCGGAAGTTGCGGTCTGAAAACGCCCGGTTGAAACTGTGAACCCAGGTCTCTACCGTGTATTCGTTGTCAACTTTCGGGTAGGCGGTCATCTCTACGACCATGCGGCTGAGCACCCAGCTCTGGCCGTGGCGGATGAGATTGTCGAAGCCGACACCGAGCAGATTGGCATGGTCGGTTGCCACCTCAATGCAGCGGGCGAAGAGCAACCCGACCGGCATGGTACGTTCAGGGGTACCTTCGCCCGCCGCAAGATAGTATGTGCGGCGATAAACCGCCATCAGTCGATAATGGTGAAGCCCGTGTACTTATGCAGGCACTCGGGCACTCGAATACCTTCGGTCGTCTGATTGTTCTCGAGCAGTGCGGCCATGATTCGCGGCAGGGCCAGAGCCGAGCCGTTGAGGGTATGACAGAGCGCGGTCTTTTTGTCGGCCGTGCGGTAGCGACATTTCAATCGGTTGGCCTGGTAGGTTTCAAAGTTCGAAACCGACGAAACCTCGAGCCAGCGCTTTTGGGCGCCGCTCCAGACTTCGAAGTCGAAAGTGATTGCCGATGTGAAGCTCATGTCGCCGCCACAGAGACGGAGAATGTGCCAGGGTAGGTCGAGCTTTTCGAGCAGACCCTGAACGTGGGCCTTCATCTCCTCGAGAGCCGCATATGAGTCTTCAGGCTTTTCGATGCGGACGATTTCAACTTTGTCGAACTGATGCAGACGGTTGAGCCCGCGCACATCCTTGCCATAGCTGCCGGCCTCACGGCGGAAGCATGCGCTATAGGCGCAATTTTTCTTGGGCAGTTGGTCGGCGGGGATAATCACGTCGCGATAGAGATTGGTGACGGGTACTTCGGCGGTCGGGATGAGATAGAGATTGTCGACCTGACAGTGATACATCTGTCCCTCCTTGTCGGGAAGCTGTCCCGTGCCGATGCCCGAGGCTTCGTTGACAACGTAGGGCGGCTGGATCTCGAGATATCCGGCCTTGCCGGCCTCGTCGAGGAAGAACTGAATGAGCGCTCGCTGCAGACGAGCACCTTTGCCTATGTAGACCGGAAATCCGGCGCCGGTGATTTTCACGCCGAGGTCAAAGTCAATGAGGTTATACTTTTTGGCCAGGTCCCAATGAGGCAACGCATCGTCGCCAAGCTCGGGCATCGGGCCGCCTGTCGCTTCAACAACGTTGTCGGCCGCACTCTTGCCCGCAGGCACTCCGGAATAGGGGACATTGGGCACCGTCAGAAGAATTTCGCGGATTTCAGTCTCGGCCTCGGCGAGCATGACGGCAATGGCCTTCTGCTCCTCTTTGAGGGCGGCAACCTGCGTTTTGATTTCGTTCGCTTCCTCTTGCTTGCCCTCTTTCATGAGCTTGCCTATCGAGGCGGCGAGCTTGTTGAGTTCGGCGGCAAGGTTATCATTCTTGAGCTGGAGCTCGCGTCGACGATTGTCGGCGCCAATCACTCTGGCAATCGGCTCCTTACCGTCAAAACCTTTGACGGCGAGGCGCTCCACAATCTGCGCGGGATTCTCTTTTATCTGTTGAAGTGTTAACATTGCGGTTAAGCTAATAATTCCTTGACTTTTGCACTTATAGTCTTGCCGTCGGCACGTCCGGCCAGGACTCTCGAAGCAACACCCATTACGCGGCCCATCTCTTTTGCCGACGTCGCGCCGACTTCGGCGATAATCTTGCGGAGTTCGGCGGTCAACTCCTCGTCAGTAAGGGCTTTCGGCAGGTAGCTTTCGATGACTGCAGCCTCGGCGAGCTCGTTTTCGGCCAACTCGGGACGGTTTTGCGCCGTGTAGAGTTCGGCCGTCTCCTTACGTTGCTTGACCATCTTGGCGAGAATCTTCATCGCCTGGTCGTCGGCAAGTTCTCCGGTTGAGCCTTTTGCGGTCTTGGCCTCCAGGAATTCTTTTTTTACGCCGCGGAGCGCTTCGAGGCGCACTTTGTCCTTGGCGAGCATCGCGCTCTTGATGTCAGCGCTTATCTGATTAAATAAATCCATTGTTGTAGATGCGTTAATTTCTGACCGCAAAGTTACACATTTCCCCCGAGCTGAGCAAGACTTTTACTTCAGGCCATCAGGCGCGTGATGCCATAATTACACTTTATTCCGGACTAAACGTTGAGTCCCGTGCCTGAACGACACGGGACTCTCAATTATCACAGGTGGGTGGTAATCCGATTACTCGGCAGCAGCCTCTTCAGCAGCGGGGGCCTCTACGGGAGCGGCTTCGGCAGCGGCAGTGGTGCTCTTTTTGCGCGAGCGGCGGGTACGGCTCTTCTTGCCATCGTTCTTCTTGGCTTCGAGCAGAGCTTCATTGTAGTCAACGAGTTCGATGAAGCACATTTCTGCATTGTCGCCCAAACGGTTGCCGGTTTTGAGGATGCGGGTGTAGCCGCCGGGACGGTCGGCGATTTTCTGCGAGATTTCGCGGAAGAGCTCGCTGACGGCATACTTGTTCTGGAGATAGGAGAACACGAGGCGACGGTTGGCCATGGAATCCTCCTTGGCGCGGTTGATCAGGGGTTCGGCATACACGCGCAGAGCCTTGGCCTTGGCCAGGGTTGTGAAGATGCGCTTGTGCATGATCAGCGAGATGGTCATGTTGGCCAGCAGGGCGTCGCGATGTCCCTTCTTGCGGCCGAGATGGTTGAATTTTTTATTGTGTCTCATCTTGGGATTTACTCTTTGTCTAATTTATACTTGGCGATATCCATGCCGAAAGAGAGGTTGAGGCGGGCCAGGAGGTCTTCGAGCTCGGTGAGCGACTTCTTGCCGAAGTTGCGGAACTTCAGCAGGTCGTTCTTGTTGTACTTAACGAGATCTCCGAGGGTTTCGACGTCGGCCGACTTGAGGCAGTTGAGCGCGCGGACGGTCAAGTCCATGTCAACAAGCTTTTGCTTGAGGAGCTGACGCATCTTGAGCACCTCCTCATCAAACTCGTCGTTTTCGGTTTCCTCGGGTGCCTCGAGGGTGATACGCTCGTCGCTGAACAACATGAAATGCTGGATCAGAATCTTTGCGGCTTCCTTGAGGGCGGCCTGCGGAAGGATGGATCCGTTGGTTGTAATTTCGATAAGAAGTTTCTCGTAGTCGGTCTTTTGGTCTACGCGGAAATTCTCCACGGTGTACTTCACGTTCTTAATCGGCGTGTAGATAGAGTCGATGGCGATGATGGTCACGTCTTCGTTGGAGATGACCTGCTCGTCGGCGGGAGTCCAACCTCGACCCTTGTTGACGGTGAAGTCGAGGGTGAACGATGCGGAGGGATCGAGATGGCAGATAACCAGTTCGGGATTGAGTACTTTGAAGCCGTTGAGGGCTTTGCCAAGCTGACCGGCGGTGAGCACGTCCTGACCGCTGACGGTGATGGACGCTTTTTCGTCGTCGGTGTCTTCGACAATCTGCTTGAGGTTTACCTTTTTGAGGTTGAGGATGATGTTGGTAACATCTTCCTTAACGCCGGGGATGGTGTCGAACTCGTGTTTCACGCCGTTGATGCGGATTGACGAGATTGCGTAACCTTCCAGTGAAGAAAGCAGAATGCGACGCAGGGCGTTGCCGATAGTAATACCGTAGCCGGGCTCCAATGGCTTGAACTCGAACTTGCCGAAAGTGTTGTCAGCTTCGAGCATGACAACGCGGTCGGGCTTTTGGAATGATAATATAGCCATAGGAATGGTGGGTTTACGGATTATTACTTGGAGTAGAGTTCGACGATGAGCTGTTCCTTGATGTTCTCGGGGATGTCAGCGCGGTCGGGAGTATGGAGGTATTTGCCGCTCTTGGTGGCTTCGTCCCATTCAATCCAGAGATATTTGGCGTGGTTGAAACCGGCCAAATTGTCGGCAATAACCTCGAGGCTCTTGCTCTTTTCGCGAACGCCTACGACATCGCCTGCCTCTACGTGGTAAGAGGGGATATTGACAACGCGACCGTTGACAACGACATGGCGGTGCAGAACGAGCTGACGGGCAGCTGCGCGGGTGGGAGCTACGCCAAGACGGTAAACGACGTTGTCGAGGCGGGCTTCGAGAAGTTGGAGCAGAACTTCACCGGTGATACCCTTGGTGCGTTCGGCCTTGTCAAAGAGATTGCGGAACTGACGCTCCAACACACCGTAGGTGTATTTGGCTTTCTGCTTCTCGCGGAGCTGAATGCCGTATTCCGAGGTTTTGCGACGACGGTTTTGGCCGTGCTGACCCGGAGGAAAGTTTCTTCTTTCAAGCACTTTGTCGGGGCCGAAGATAGGCTCACCGAATTTGCGGGCGATTTTGGTCTTGGGACCTGTATATCTTGCCATTTGGTTTGTTTTTGAAGTGAAGTTTATATTTTTGTTGGTTTGGAGGGGAGCGGAAGGGTTTCCGGTTGTTGCAGCGTCTTATTGCGCGTCTTCGGGGACTTCGGGAGGCAGAAACATCGCCGCCGGCCGACGGAACAAGGTCCGGGGAGCGGTGGGGGCCGGTAGCCTTCGAGTCAGCCGCGACCATTGAGAGGGAAAGTGTGATATCATCTGTGTATGGTCAAAATTTTTTCGAAAGCTGATGACCCGCTTTGGGCAGTTGTTTTTGGATTGTTTCTCCTATCCCGGTTCCGCGAAGTGCGGACTTGCGGCCGCATGCATCGCGGCGCCGCAGGGGCCGGGATTATACGCGACGACGTTTCGGGGGGCGGCAACCGTTGTGGGGCAGCGGAGTAACGTCGAGGATTTCGGTTACTTCGATTCCTGCGCCATGAACGGTGCGGATAGCGGACTCACGGCCGTTGCCCGGGCCCTTGACGTATGCTTTTACTTTGCGGAGGCCAAGATCGAATGCGACTTTGGCGCAATCCTGTGCGGCCATCTGGGCAGCGTAGGGCGTGTTCTTCTTCGAACCGCGGAAGCCCATCTTACCGGCACTCGACCAGGAAATCACCTGACCTTCTGCGTTGGCCAAACACACGATAATGTTGTTGAAAGAGCTATGCACATGAAGCTGGCCTTCTGCGCCAACCTTCACGTTGCGTTTCTTTGCTGCGACTGCTTTCTTTGCCATTTCTTTTTAGGTAGTCTGAGAGATTATTTACTTGGTTGCTTTCTTCTTGTTGGCAACGGTCTTTTTGCGACCCTTGCGAGTGCGGGCGTTGTTCTTGGTGCTCTGGCCGCGGACGGGGAGGCCGTTGCGGTGGCGAATGCCGCGATAGCAACCAATATCCATCAGTCGCTTGATGTTGAGCTGGATTTCAGAGCGGAGGTCACCCTCTACTTTGTATTCGTTTTGGATCACTTCACGAACCTTGGCTGCCTGTTCGTCGGTCCAGTCCTGTACTTTGAGGCCGGCGTCAACACCTGCTTTTTCGAGAATGGTGAGCGCGGCGCTACGGCCGATGCCGTAGATGTAGGTCAAGGATATTTCACCTCTTTTGTTTTGGGGGAGGTCAACTCCCACGATTCTTACTGCCATATAAATTTAAGTTATTCAGAAATTTTCGGGTGCAAAGGTACGAAAAAATTTTAACCCTGGCGCATTTTGTACTTAGGATTTTTTTTGTTGATTACGTAGAGGCGGCCTTTGCGACGCACAATCTTGCTGTCGGCAGTGCGCTTCTTGACGGATGCTTTTACTTTCATAACTGCTGTCTTAAGTGTTGTGGTTGGGTTATTTTGTCTTATTTATAGCGGAATGCGATGCGGCCCTTGGTGAGATCATAGGGGCTCATTTCAACCCTTACCTTGTCGCCGGGAAGAATCTTGATGTAGTGCATACGCATCTTTCCGGAGATGTGGGCGATGATTTCGTGGCCGCTTTCCAGCTCGACGCGAAACATTGCGTTGCTCAGGGCTTCGACAATGGTGCCGTCGAGTTCGATTGCTGATTGTTTTGCCATATTGACGTTGATTGGTTTACTGTTGAGTGGCGATGGTGGTTAAATGAAGCGGTCGCCGAGGGCGTCCTTAATGTAGTCGAACGTTGTCAGCACACGTGTCTCGCCGGGAAGTATGGCGAGGGTGTGCTCATAGTGGGCCGAGGGGCGTCCGTCTTTTGTGCGGGCCTGCCAGCCGTCGGGGGCGATGGTGACGTTTTTGGAACCGAGATTGATCATCGGTTCGATGCATATACACATGCCCGCCTTGAGCACGGGGCCGATGCCGCGACGTCCGAAGTTTGGGACCTCGGGCGATTCGTGCATCGAGCGACCGATTCCGTGGCCGGTAAAGTCGCGCACGACGCTATAGCCGCGACGCTCGCAATAGCTCTGCACGGCATTTGAGATATTGCCGATGCGGGCGCCTTCGGTTGCGGCTGCGATGCCGCGGTTGAGGGCTTCTTTCGTGTCGCGCAGGAGCTGGAGAACCTTAGGGTCGACCTCGCCGACGGAAAAAGTGTAGGCCGAGTCGCCGTTGTAGCCGTTAAGTTCAACAACAGTGTCGACGCCGACAATGTCGCCGTCGCGCAGGACGTAGTCCGACGGAAAACCGTGGACAACCGTGTCGTTGACCTCTATGCAGAGGGTGCCGGGGAAGCCCGAATAGCCCAGACAGGCAGGGCGGCCCCCGTTGTCGAGCATGAACTCGCGGGCGATCGTGTCAAGTTTGAGTGTAGTCACGCCGGGAGCCACCCACTTGGCGACTTCGCCAAGTGTGCGGCTGACCAGTGTGGCTGCCTCCTGCATCAGGAGTATTTCGTCGGCTGTCTTCAGATAAATCATTCAGTCAGCAATAAACTTTCCTTGAATATTGGCGTCGACGGTTTATCAATAAGCCGAACCGGTTGTACGGCCCTTGATTTTGCCGTCCTTCATGAGGCCATCGTAGTGGTGGGTCATCAGGTGCGACTCAATCTGGGTCAGGGTATCGAGAACGACGCCGACAAGAATCAGCAGCGAGGTGCCGCCGAAGAATTGGGCGAAGTTGGCGCTCACGCCGAAGATGCGGGCAAAAGCCGGGAGAATGGCGACGATACCGAGGAAGATGGAGCCGGGCAGAGTGATGCGCGACATTACGCTGTCGAGATAGTCAACAGTGGCCTTGCCGGGCTTGATGCCGGGGATGAAGCCATTGTTTTTCTTGAGGTTCTCGGCAATGCGCTTGGGGTCTACGGTGATGGCGGTGTAGAAGTAGGTGAACGCAACAATCAGTACGAAGTACACGAAGTTATACCAGAAGCCATTGACGTCGGAGAAGGTAGCGAAGAAGCCGCCGCCCGTGCCATTGGCGCTGAAGCCCGAAAGGGTCAGAGGTATGAACATGATTGCCTGAGCGAAGATGATGGGCATCACGCCGGCGGCATTCACTTTCAGGGGAATATACTGGCGTGCGCCGCCGTACTGGCGGTTGCCGACGATGCGCTTGGCATACTGTACGGGCACTTTGCGGGTTCCCTGCACCAGAAGCACGGCGCCGCAGGTTACGGCGAAGAGCAACACAAGCTCGACAACGAACATGACGAGACCGCCGGCACCGGAGGTAGTTCCGGGCATGCGGGCAACGAACTCGTAGCCAAGAGCATGGGGCAGACGGGCAATGATACCTACGAGAATAATGAAGGAGATACCGTTGCCGATACCGCGGTCGGTTATGCGCTCACCGAGCCACATGATGAACATCGAGCCTGCGGCGAGGATAATCGTCAGGTAGATGATGGTCCAGACGCCCATGTCGATGCTCGCGCCGGTTGATGCGGCTGCGGCATTGAGCTGATGCTCGGTGTTGAGCAGATAAGCGGGACCCTGAACGAAGAGAATGCCCACTGTGAGATAGCGGGTATATTGCGTCAGTTTCTGGCGTCCGCTCTCACCTTCGCTCTGCATCTTCTTGAAACTCGGAAGCACCATGCCCAGGAGCTGGATAACGATGCTCGCCGTGATGTACGGCATGATACCGAGGGCGAAGATGGAGGCGTTGGAGAATGCGCCGCCGGAGAACATGTTGAGAAGCTGCATCAGGCCCGACGAATCGGAAAATCGCTCGAGCGCAATCAGATGTTCGGGATTGATACCCGGCAACACGACGTAACAGCCGAGTCGGTAGATGAGTACCAACAAGACTGTTACGAGGATGCGCTGACGCAGTTCCTCAATGGTCCAGATGTTTTTGAGTGTTTGAATGAATCTCATTGGGGAAGTTGGGTGGGAAAAGGAGAGTGGAGTTATTTAACCTCGGTTGCTTCGCCTCCGGCAGCCTCTATCGCGGACTTGGCGGCAGCGGAGAAGGCATTGGCCTGGACGCTGATCTTATGGGTCAGGGCGCCCTTGGCGAGAATCTTCACCAGTTCACCCTTGGATGCCAGACCGTGCCGGACGAGAACTTCGGGAGAGATGGTGTCGACGCCCTTGCCTGCGAGGGTTTCGAGGTCGCTGAGGTTAATGGCCTTGTAGCTTACGCGGTTGAGGCTGTTGAAGCCGAACTTCGGCAGACGACGCTGCAGAGGCATCTGGCCGCCTTCGAAGCCAATCTTGCGCGAGTAGCCGCTACGCGACTTTGCGCCCTTGTGGCCGCGGGTTGACGTGCCGCCCTTGCCCGAGCCCGGGCCGCGACCCTTGCGGGTCTTATTTTTGGTGGAGCCTACTGCAGGCTTCAGATTGTTAAGTTCCATAACTGTTGTTGGTCAGATTAGTTAGCGGGTTCAACTTTCACCAGGTGGTGCACTTTCTTGACCATGCCCATGATTGAGGGGGTGTCTTCGAGCACTACGCTATGGTGCATCTTGTGGAGGCCGAGAGCGTCGAGAGTCTCTTTCTGAGTCTTGGGCGCGTTGATGCGGCTCTTTATCTGGGTAATTTTTACTTGTGCCATTGTGTCGTTAGTAGCGTTAAAGGATTATTTACCATTGAACACCTGTTCAACCGATACACCGCGACGGGCAGCAACCTGCGCCGGAGAGCGCATTTCGCCGAGGGCTGCGAGAGTGGCCTTCACGAGGTTGTGGGGGTTCGACGAGCCTTTGCTCTTTGCGAGGACGTCGGTGATGCCCACGCTCTCGAGAACGGCACGCATTGCACCGCCAGCCTTCACGCCCGTACCGTGGCTGGCGGGCTTGAGGATGATGCGGCTACCGCCGAACTTGGCTGCCTGTTCGTGGGGGATGGTGCCCTTATGAACGGGCACGCGGATGAGGTTCTTCTTTGCGGCTTCAACGCCCTTGGCGATGGCTGCCTGAACTTCGTTAGCCTTGCCGAGGCCCCATCCGACGATGCCCTTGCCGTCACCTACAACCACGATTGCGGCGAAAGTGAAAGCGCGGCCACCCTTGGTAACCTTGGTTACGCGGTTAATGGCAACGAGACGATCCTGGAGTTCCAGGTCGTTGGTGGATTTTACGCGGTTTTGATTATTTGCCATAGTCTTTGCTTAAAATTTGAGGCCGGCTTCGCGGGCTGCGTCAGCCAGTGATTTAACGCGACCGTGGAACAGGTAACCGTTACGGTCGAAAACGACGGTTGAAATACCGGCTTCGAGAGCCTTGCGGGCAGCTTCAGCGCCGACTTTGGCGGCAACTTCGCTCTTGGTTCCGCCCTCGATCCCCTTTGAGGAGGCGCTGACGAGGGTTTTGCCGGCGAGGTCGTCGATAATCTGGACGTAGATGCCCTTGTTGGAGCGGAAGACGGTCATGCGCGGACGCTCGGCGGTGCCGGCGATTTTGCCGCGGATGCGCATCTTGATTTTATTTCTTCTTGCAATCTTGGAAATCATAGTTGCGTTCTATTCTTTCGGTTTATACTTGGTTAACGCCGAGGCGGATTACTTGGCGCCGGCGCTCTTGCCGGACTTACGACGGATTACTTCGCCTACGAACTTGATGCCCTTGCCCTTGTAGGGTTCCGGCTTGCGCAGAGAGCGGATTTTTGCACACACCTGGCCCAGAAGCTGCTTGTCGGCACTCTCGAGAATAATCAGGGGGTTCTTGTTGCGTTCGCTCTTGGCTTCAACTTTGATTTCTTTCGGAAGCTTGATATAGATGGCATGAGAGAAGCCCAGAGAGAGTTCGAGAACCTGGCCCTCGGCATTGGCACGGTAGCCGACACCGACGAGTTCCATCTCTTTCTTGTAGCCGTGGGCAACGCCCTCGACCATGTTGTGGATCAGCGCGCGGGCCAGACCGTGTTGGGCGCGATGTTCGCGGTCGTCGGTCGGACGGGCAATGTGGATGTGGCCGTCTTCAATCGTGACGGTGAGGTCGGGGTTAACGGTTTCCTTGAGTTCGCCCTTGGGGCCTTTTACGCTTACTACGTTGCCGGCAACGTTGACGGTGACACCGGCGGGAAGTGCAATGGGAGCTTTACCTATACGTGACATATTATGTTTCCTCCTATTGATTAGTAAACGTAGCAGAGAACTTCGCCGCCCACTTTTTCTTCGAGGGCCTGTTTATTGGTCATCACGCCCTTCGACGTGGAGAGAATCGCGATGCCGAGACCGTTGAGGACACGGGGCATGTCTTTGTAGCCGGTATACCGGCGGAGGCCGGGACGGCTGACGCGCTTGAGGCACTTGATGGCGTTGACGCGGTCCTTGGGGTCATACTTCAGGGCAATCTTGATGGTGCCGCAGGGGGTCTCACCCTCTATAAACTTGTAGTTAAGAATATAGCCTTGTTCGAAGAGGATCTTGGTGATCTCTTTTTTCAAGTTTGAGGCAGGTACTTCAACCACGCGGTGGTTGGCCTTGATGGCGTTCCTCAATCTTGTCAGATAATCTGCTATGGGATCAGTCATTGTTGTTTGTTGGTTAAATTGATTCGGTAGTTTCCGAACAATATTTAATTATCACTCGTCTGTCGAGAAAGTGGTTTTGGATAATGAAGGTTGGCTTGGCGCCCGGGAGTCTCGCGAGAACCCCGGGGCCGCGCCGCAGCGCTTTCAGCCGGGAGCTTACCAGGAGGCTTTGCGCACGCCGGGGATCAGGCCCTTCGATGCCATTTCGCGGAATTGGATACGCGAAATGCCGAACTGACGCATATAACCCTTGGGGCGACCGGTGATGGAGCAGCGGTTGTGAAGACGCACGCTCGAGGCGTTCTTCGGAAGCAGCTGCAGGGCCTGAAGGCTCTCGTAGTCGCCGGCGGCCTTGAGGGCGGCCTTCTTGGCGGCATACTTGGCCACGAGCTTAGCGCGCTTCACCTCGCGGGCTTTCATGGATTCTTTTGCCATATTGCTTTTTCGGGGGGTTAGTTGTTCTTCTTGAAGGGGAGACCGAATTCCTTGAGCAGTGCGAAGCCCTCTTCGTCGGTGTTGGCCGAGGTCACGAAGGTGATGTTCATGCCCTGCATCTTCGACACGGTGTCGATGTTGATTTCGGGAAAGATAATCTGCTCGGTGATGCCAAGGGTGTAGTTGCCGCGGCCGTCGAACTTCGAATCGATGCCCTTGAAGTCGCGGATACGGGGAAGGGCAATGCGCACCAAGCGCTCGAGGAACTCATACATGCGCTCGCGACGCAGGGTTACCATTGCGCCGATGGGCATCTTTTTGCGGACCTTGAACTGGGCGATGTCTTTCTTCGACAGGGTTGCAACGGCTTTCTGACCGGTAATGGCAGTGAGCTCGTTGATGGCGGTTTCGATGATTTTCTTGTCCTGGGTAGCTGCGCCGAGTCCCTGATTGATGACAATCTTTTTCAGGCGGGGCACCTGCATTACCGTCGAGTAGTTAAACTGCTTTTCGAGGGCGGGAACGATGCGTTCCTTATAGTCCTTCTGCAAAGTGGTTGCGCTCATTACTTAATCTCCTCTCCTGATTTTTTAGCCACGCGGACCTTCTTGCCTTCAGCATTCACGGTGTAGCCGACGCGGGTGGGCTTGCCGGACTTGGGGTCTACGGGGTTGAGGTTAGAAACGTGGATGGGGGCTTCCATCTTGACGATGCCGCCGTTGGGGTGCTGTGCGTTGGGGCGGGTGGCCTTGCTGACCATATTGAGGCCCTCTACAATGGCGCGCTGCTTCTTGACGTCAACACTGAGAACACGGCCTTGCTTGCCGCGGTCTTCGCCGGAATTGACGTAGACGGTGTCGCCTTTTTTGATATGGAGTTTGCTCATTTTTTGATGGGGTTACTTGGATGGATTACAGCACTTCGGGTGCCAGGGAAACAATTTTCATGTTAGTGGCGCGGAGCTCGCGGGCCACGGGGCCGAAGATGCGCGTGCCGCGAAGTTCGCCGGCGTTGTTGAGCAGTACGCAGGCATTGTCGTCGAAGCGGATGTAAGACCCATCGGGGCGACGTACTTCCTTTTTAGTGCGGACGACCACAGCTTTCGACACGGTGCCTTTCTTTATATCGGATGAAGGGATTACACTCTTCACCGACACCACGATAATGTCGCCGACTGACGCATAGCGGCGGCCCGTGCCTCCGAGGACATGGATGCACAGGGCTTCTTTTGCGCCGGAATTGTCAGCGACGGTCAAGCGGGTTTCAGTCTGTATCATTGTCTAAAAATTCTGTTAATGACGTGAGTTGGAATTAACTTTTACGTTGTTGAGAGCTCGCGGGCGGGTTACTTAACCTTCTCGATGATCTCGACCAGGCGCCAACGCTTGGTCTTGCTCAGAGGGCGGGTTTCCATCAGACGAACGGTATCGCCTACGGAGCACTCGTTCTTTTCGTCGTGTGCGTGATACTTTTTGGTTTTGTTCACGAACTTGCCGTAAATGGGGTGTTTCTCCTTCCACTTGACGGTGACGGTGATGGTTTTGTCGCCCTTATTGCTCGAAACCACTCCCACACGCTCTTTGCGAAGATTTCTCTTTTCTTCCATTGAATGTTCGGTTTGATTAGTTACTTAACTGAGATTATGGGGCGATTACTTGCCGCGGAGCTGACGGGCGCGGAGCTCGGTCTTGACGCGGGCAATCATGCGGCGGTCCTTGGTGATCTGAGCGGGGTTGTCGATGGTGCTGACCGTGTGGTTAGCAACGAGCTGGCGATAGGCCTTCTCCATCTCGACCAGACGTTCTTCCAGGTCGGCCGTGGTCATCTCTTTTATTTCTTCTTTCTTCATGATTCGACGCTATTAGACGTTTTGAGAGGGGTCGTAGTCACGACGCACCACGAATTTGGTTATTACCGGGAGTTTCTGGGCTGCAAGGCGCAGAGCCTCTTTTGCCACTTCGAAGGGAACGCCTTCGACCTCGATGAGGATACGTCCGGGAGTTACGGGAGCAACGAAGCCTTCGGGATTACCTTTACCTTTACCCATGCGGACTTCGGCAGGCTTCTTGGTGATAGGCTTGTCGGGGAAGATGCGGATCCAAATCTGACCCTGACGCTGCATGTAGCGCGTCACGGCGATACGGGCGGCTTCAATCTGACGGCCGGTGATCCATTTGGACTCAAGAGTCTTAATGCCAAATGAACCGAAGGCCAGCTGGTTGCCGCGCTGGGCAACGCCTTTCATGCGGCCTTTCTGCGAGCGGCGGAACTTGGTTTTTTTAGGTTGTAACATTTCTGCTGTTGATTCAAATGGTTAAGAATTAGCGATTGTTCTTGGGCTTACGGAAACCGCGGTCGCGACGCGAGGGACGGTCGCCGCCGTCGCGGCCCGAGCGGCCCTGCTCCTTGACTGCTGCGAACTGGGGAGCCAGGTCGCGCTTGCCGTAGACCTCGCCGCGGCAGATCCAAACCTTCACGCCGATGACTCCCACTTTAGTGTGAGCCTCGACCAATGCGTAGTCAATGTCGGCACGGAGGGTGTGGAGCGGAGTGCGGCCCTCTTTGAACATTTCGCTGCGGGCGATTTCGGCGCCGTTGAGGCGGCCGCTCACCTGGACTTTGATGCCTTCGGCTCCGGCACGCATGGTGCTGGCAATCGCCATCTTGATGGCGCGGCGGTATGCTACCTTGCCTTCAATCTGACGGGCAATGCCTGCAGCAACGATTTCGGCGTCGAGTTCGGGACGCTTGATCTCGAAGATGTTGATCTGGACGTCGCGCGAGGTAATCTTCTTGAGCTCTTCCTTGAGCTTGTCGACCTCGGCGCCACCCTTGCCGATAATCAGGCCCGGACGGGAGGTGCAGATGGTGATGGTTGTGAGTTTAAGTGTGCGCTCGATGACGATGCGCGAAACGCTCATCTTGGCAAGACGGACGTTCAGATACTTGCGGAGCTTATAGTCCTCAAGCAAGTTGTCGCCATACTTGTGGCCGGTGTTCCAGTTGGAGTCCCAGCCGCGGATGATGCCGAGGCGATTGCTGATAGGATTAACTTTCTGTCCCATTCTGTTTATTGAGTCTTGGGGTTGATGAGGTTAGGCGTTCTTGTTATCGATAGTGTCCACTATCAGAGTGACGTGGTTCGAACGCTTGCGGATGCGGTAACCGCGGCCCTGGGGGGCGGTGCGCAGGCGCTTGAGCATCGGAGCGGGAGTCACGAAGATCGTGGAGATATAGAGCTCGCCGGCGTCGGCTTTGCGCTCGTTTTTGGCTTCCCAGTTGGCAACCGCGCTGCGCAGGAGTTTCTCTACGCGGGCTGCGGCTTCCTTATTGGAGAACTTGAGGACGCCGAGTGCCTTGTTCACTTCCATGCCGCGCACCATGTCAACGACGAGGCGCATCTTGCGGGGGGAGGTGGGAACGTTGAGCAGCTTGGCGAAGGCAATCTGTTTGTTGGCCTCTTTCCTCTGGTCTGCTGAGTTTCTTTTTCTTACACCCATAGGTTGGTATGTTGTGTTGTAAAACTGCGTTTGATGATTGGGTTAACTCTCTCGTTTACTTCTTGCGATTGCCGGCGTGGCCGCGGAAAGTGCGGGTCGGGGCGAATTCGCCCAACTTGTGGCCCACCATGTTCTCGGTCACGTAAACGGGGATGAACTTGTTGCCGTTGTGAACGGCGAAAGTGTGACCCACGAATTCGGGTGCAATCATTGAAGCGCGGCTCCAGGTCTTGATTACGGACTTTTTGCCGCTTTCCTCCATTGCGTTGACTTTCTTTTCGAGCTTAACGCTGATGAAGGGGCCTTTTTTTAATGAACGACTCATGCTGATTTGTCAATAATTAAAAGGTTACTTCTTTCTTCTTTCGATGATATACTTCGACGAATGCTTCTTGGGAGCACGAGTCTTGAGGCCCTTCGAGTAGAGGCCCTTGCGCGAGCGGGGATGTCCGCCGGATGCGCGGCCTTCACCACCACCCATGGGGTGATCTACAGGGTTCATCACTACGCCACGGTTGTGGGGGCGGCGTCCGAGCCAGCGGCTGCGGCCGGCTTTACCCGAGCTCTCGAGCGAGTGCTCGCTGTTACCCACCACGCCGACAGTTGCCTTGCAGGTGGCAAGGACCTTACGGGTTTCGCCTGAGGGCAGCTTGATGATAGCGTAGTCGTCTTCGCGGCTGACGAGCTGGGCGAACGTGCCTGCCGAGCGGGCCATCATGGCTCCCTGACCGGGGCGGAGTTCGATTGCGTGGATAAGAGTGCCGACGGGGATACGGCCGAGCGGCAGGCAGTTGCCTACCTCAGGAGCTGCCTCAGGACCGGAAACGACCGTTGAGCCGACTTCGAGACCGTTGGGCGCGATAATATACGCCTTGGCGCCGTCAACGTAGTAGAGAAGCGCAATGCGGGCCGAGCGGTTGGGGTCGTACTCGATGCTCTTTACTACTGCGGGAACTCCGTCTTTGTTTCTCTTAAAGTCTATTATACGGTAAGCGCGCTTGTGACCGCCACCAATGTACCGGGTGGTGAGGTGACCTTCGGCGTTGCGGCCGCCGGTGGATTTCTTACCGACTGTAAGAGATTTCTCCGGCGTGGTAGCAGTGATGGTACCTTTGAACACGCCGATAACCTTGTGTCGCTGCCCGGGAGTTGTGGGCTTGAATTTTCTTACTGCCATTTATCGAACTTGTTAGATGTTGCTGAAGAAGTCGATTGCCTCGCCTTCGGCAACGCTGACGAGAGCTTTTTTCCACACTGCGGTGGTGCCCTTGATCAGGCCGCCTTTGGTGTAGCGCTGTTTGCGCTTTGCGCGGACAATCATTGTGTTTACTTTGGTAACCTTGACGCCATAGAGCTCCTCGACCAGGGCCTTGATTTCAGGCTTCGTGGCATTGGGCGAAACGCGGAAGGTATAGCGATTGAGACGTTCGGTGAGCTTGGTAGCCTTCTCGGTCACAATGGGTTTGATGCTGATTTCCATTTTTCGTTGTTAGCTTTATGGGTTAAAGATTGTTTACTACGTCGACGCTCTTTTCCGACAACAGAAGCATGTTGTTGTTCAGAATGGCATACGTGTTGAGGTCGGAAGCTGCCATCATGCGGGCGCCCGGCACGTTGCGGAGGCTGAGGTTGACGTTCTTGTCCATTTCGGGCATCACCAGAAGCACCTTCTTGCCGTCGACCTTGAGGGCGGAGAGCACTGCGGTGAATTCTTTCGTTTTGGGTGCTGCGAACGAGAAGTCTTCGACCACCATAATCTGGTTGTCGGCGAGCTTCGAGGTCAGCGCGCTCTTGCGGGCCAGTTGCTTGACCTTCTTATTGAGCTTGAAAGAGTAGTTGCGGGGACGCGGACCGAATACACGGCCACCGCCGACGAGCACCGGGGAGTTGATGTCGCCGATGCGCGAACCGCCGCCGCCCTTCTGCTTGTGGAGCTTGCGGGTTGAGCCGGAAACTTCGCTGCGCTCTTTGCTCTTGTGAGTGCCCTGACGCCGGTTGGCAAGAAATTGCTTCACGTCGAGCCAAACGGCGTGTTCGTTCACGTCAACGCCAAAGACTTTGTCGTCAAGTGTGACCTTACGACCGGTGTCTTCACCTTTGATGTTATAAACTGCGAGTTCCATTTCTTACTTCTCTACCATTACGATTGAACCTTTGGCACCGGGGATGGAGCCTTTGATCATGAGGATGTTGTGTTCGGGAATAACCTTGAGAATCTGAAGGTTTTGAACGGTTACACGTTGGTTGCCCGTCTGACCTGCCATGCGCATGCCTTTGAAGACCTTTGCGGGGTAGGAGCAGGCACCTATCGAACCGGGCTTACGTAGGCGATTGTGCTGGCCGTGGGTGCTCTGACCCACACCGCCGAAACCGTGGCGCTTCACAACGCCCTGGAAGCCCTTGCCTTTGCTGGTGCCGACGATATCAACGAATGAGCCTTCTTCGAAGAGCTCAACGGTGAACGTGTCGCCGAGGGCATGTTCGCCTGCAAAACCCGAGAACTCGGCCAAGTGGCGCTGGGGAGCTACGCCGGCCTTGTCGAAATGGCCCTTCATGGGCTTGGTGGTATGCTTCTCTTTCTTCTCGCAGAAGCCGAGCTGAAGAGCTTCATAACCGTCTTTTTCAACAGTCTTGACCTGGGTAACTACACAAGGGCCTACTTCGATAACAGTGCACGGCACGTTCTTGCCGTCGGCACTGAAAACGGATGTCATTCCGATTTTCTTTCCAATTAAACCTGGCATTTCTTTGTAGTTTTTGTTAGTTATTGTGTGGTTGGTTTATTCTTATATTGTTCGGTCTGTTAACAAACGGGGTGGTTATCAGACCTTGATTTCAACGTCTACGCCGCTGGGAAGCTCGAGTTTCATGAGAGCGTCAACAGTCTTGTTCGTGGCGTTGTAGATGTCGATCAGGCGCTTGAACGAGGAGAGCTGGAACTGTTCGCGGCTCTTTTTGTTGACGAAAGTCGAGCGGTTGACGGTGAAAATGCGCTTGTGGGTAGGCAGGGGTATCGGTCCGCTGATGATGGCCCCGGTAGCCTTGACGGTCTTGACGATCTTCTCGGCGCTCTTGTCAACCAAGTTGTGGTCGTAAGATTTCAGTTTGATTCTGATTTTTTGGCTCATATTTGTTTCTTATTGTTTATTCAAGTATGTTGGGGTTTACTTCAGCAGGTCTACGCGGCCCTGGCACTCGGTCAGCACGTTCTTCGCAATCGAGGAGCTTACCTCTGCATAGTGGCTGAACGACATCGTCGAGGTTGCGCGGCCCGAGGTGATGGTACGCAGGGCGGTCACATAGCCGAACATTTCGGCGAGAGGGGCCTTTGCCTTGACGACGCGGGCGCCGCTGCGGCTGGTTTCCATGCCTTCGACCTGACCGCGACGCTTGTTAAGGTCACTGATCACGTCGCCCATGCTCTCTTCGGGAGTAACGACCTCAATCTTCATGATCGGCTCCAACAGAGTCGGGCCGGCCTTTTCGCTGGCTTTCTTGAAAGCGCTGATGGCGCAGAGTTCAAAGCTGAGCTGGTCGGAGTCAACGGGGTGGAAAGAGCCGTCGATCACCGTAACCTTCAGATGCTCTACGGGGAAGCCGGCGAGCACACCGTTTTTCATTGCGGTCTGGAAGCCCTTCTGAATCGAGGGGATGAACTCTTTGGGAATGTTGCCGCCCTTGACCTCGTCGACGAACTGGAGGGTGCCCTCGAAGCCTTCGTCAACGGGCTCTACACGAACAATGATGTCGGCGAACTTACCGCGGCCGCCGGTCTGCTTCTTGAACACCTCGCGGAGTTCAACGGGTTTGGTGATGGCTTCCTTGTAGGTAACTTGCGGACGGCCCTGATTGCACTCGACCTTGAACTCACGACGCAGACGGTCGATGATGATGTCGAGGTGAAGCTCACCCATGCCGGAAATAACAGTCTGGCCGGTCTCCTCGTTGGTTGCAACGCGGAAAGTCGGGTCCTCTTCAGCGAGCTTCTGCAGGCCGACGCCGAGCTTGTCGAGGTCTTTCTGAGTCTTGGGCTCGACTGCGATACCGATAACGGGTTCGGGGAATTCCATCGCTTCGAGCACGATGGGGGCATCCTCGGCACAGAGAGTGTCGCCGGTACGGATATCCTTGAAGCCTACGCCTGCACCGATATCACCGCAACCGATTACCTCCTTGGCGTTCTGCTTGTTCGAGTGCATCTGGAACAGACGGCTGACACGCTCTTTCTTGCCCGAGCGGCTATTGAGAACGTAGCTGCCGGCAACCATGTCGCCCGAATAAACGCGGAAGAAGCAGAGGCGACCGACATAGGGGTCGGTTGCAATCTTGAACGCCAGGGCGCAGAGAGGAGCCTCGCTCGAGGGTTCGCGGGTCAGGATCTCGTCGGCATTGCCAACGGCGTGGCCTTCAACGGCACCACCGTCGAGGGGGCTGGGCAGGTAAGCGCAGACATTGTCGAGCAGACACTGCACGCCCTTGTTCTTGAACGACGAGCCCAGGGTCATCGGCACAACCTCCATCGAGAGGGTCGCCTTGCGCAGGGCGCGGCGGATTTCATCTTCGGTAATGGTCGAGGGGTCGTCGAAATACTTCTCCATGAGAGCGTCGTCGAACTCGGCGATTTTCTCGAGCATCTTGTCGCGCCACTCTTCGGCCTCGGCCACGAGATTTGCAGGAATATCCTCAACGCTATATTCAGCGCCCATGGTTTCGTCGTGCCAGAAGTACGCCTTCATGGAGATAAGGTCAACGAGGCCTTTGAAAGTTTCTTCAGCGCCGATAGGAATTTGAATGGGACAGGGATTTGCGCCCAGAACGTCGCGGAGCTGACGCACCACCTCGAAGAAGTTTGCACCCGAGCGGTCCATCTTGTTGACGTAGCCGATACGGGGCACATTGTACTTGTCGGCCTGACGCCATACGGTTTCGGACTGGGGTTCTACGCCTCCGACGGCACAAAACGTCGCGACGGCGCCGTCGAGCACACGCAGCGAACGTTCGACCTCAACGGTGAAGTCAACGTGTCCGGGAGTATCTATGAGGTTGATTTTGTACTGGTTGCCTGCATACTTCCAGTAAGTGGTCGTTGCGGCAGAAGTGATTGTGATGCCACGCTCCTGTTCCTGCTCCATCCAGTCCATGGTTGCGGCGCCGTCGTGTACCTCACCGATCTTGTGAGTCAGGCCCGTGTAGAACAGAATACGCTCCGAAGTCGTGGTCTTGCCGGCATCGATGTGGGCCATGATGCCGATATTGCGGGTAAGATTAAGCCGTTCGTCGTTTTTTGCCATTGTCTTCGTCGTTCAAATGGATTAGAAACGGAAGTGAGCAAACGCGCGGTTCGCTTCAGCCATCTTGTGCATATCCTCTTTACGCTTGAATGCGCCGCCCTGTTCGTTGAACGCGTCAACGATTTCGGCTGCGAGCTTGTCGGACATGGTCTTGCCGCCGCGCTTACGAGCGTAAATAATAAGGTTCTTCATAGAAATCGACTCCTTGCGGTCAGCACGGATTTCCGTGGGCACCTGGAAGGTGGCACCGCCGACGCGGCGGCTCTTCACCTCGACCAGAGGAGTAACATTGTCGAGGGCCTGCTTCCAGATTTCCAGGGCGGTCTTCTCCTCGTTGGGCATCTTGGCCTTGACGGTTTCGAGTGCGGTATAGAAAATGGTGAACGCAGTGTTCTTCTTGCCGTCATACATCAGATGATTCACGAACTTGGTGACTTTCACGTCGTGAAACACGGGATCGGGCAGAACTACCCGCTTCTTAGGCTTTGCCTTTCTCATTGTTGTTGATTTGATTGTGTCTTCTGATTTCGGGGTTGGCTGTCAGGGGTTCGGGGCTCATGCCCCGCGGGCTTCAACGCCGGCCGCTGCCGGACATTTACTCAACCGATATTTATTTAGCCGACCAAACGAAACGAACGACTGGTTTTTTCTTGTTCGGTTTGTTTGATTGTTTAGTACTCTAAAACTGCGGAGACTCTTACTTCTTACCCTTGGCGGGAGCTGCACCCGGCTTCGGACGCTTGGCGCCGTACTTCGAGCGACGCTGAGTGCGGTCTTTAACGCCCTGGGTGTCAAGAGTGCCACGTACAATGTGATAACGCACGCCGGGAAGGTCTTTCACGCGTCCGCCGCGAACCAGCACAATGCTGTGTTCCTGCAAATTGTGGCCCTCACCGGGAATATAGCTGTTGACCTCCTTGCCGTTGGTCAGACGCACACGCGCCACCTTACGCATTGCCGAATTAGGTTTCTTAGGGGTTGTGGTGTAGACGCGAACGCATACGCCGCGACGCTGAGGGCAGTTGTCCAAAGCGGGCGACTTACTCTTGTCGGTCAGAGCCACGCGGCCTTTTCGTACTAATTGCTGAATAGTAGGCATCTTAGTTTTTAATAAAGTTAATGTTTTTGGTTTATAAAATTACACTTGTTGTTTACAATTCACCGCAGCATATACGCCACACGTTTCGCCCTCATCTTCAAGACGTTGACTCTACGTTGCGACGCACCATGCCTCGTTTCCAGCCGCAAAGTTACGAAAATTTTCCGATATGGCAAAACTTTTCTTCATTGAATTTCAGACAGAAAGCGGATTTCGCAACGATTCGACCTACAACGCTCCGCGGAGCGCCCCTACACATCCGCACATATTATATAAATAGGAGGGCGAACTATCGTAACCGACATTCTCCCGCCAAAATAAATTTTAAATTTGCAAATTATCGCAAAAGGTCGTATATTTGCAACGCGCAGTTGTCGCATCACAAAAAGCTAAATGATTGTAGCTCAGCAAATTACCCCCCCCCGTTTCGACGCAGTAATGTCGTAAACGGGTCAGAATTCCCTGCAACATATAACCCGGGGACGCATTTTTCATATGCGTACCGCCCGCCGTGGCCCTAACGCCGCGGCGCACTTCGTCATACTCCAACCCCACCTCCGGCACACATAAAATCAACTCAATAATCACCAAATTACTCACATGAAAAAACATCTACTTTTAGCCGCAGCAGGCCTAATTGCCATGCTCTCGGCTCCGACCGCAGCCGCATACGACGCCTCTGTCGTAGCACCTGTAACATCGCTCTCAAACGAAGGTTTCTATTACATTTATGATGCCAACGCCGACGACGGATCAGCAACAGAAGTAGACGCAAGCAATAATTGCCGCTACGCATTCCGCTTCGACTCCGGCAATAATGAAGCCGATACTGCAGACATCTACGGCACTCATATTAAGCCAATAAACATCACCGACCAACTCGAGAACAAGCACGTTTGGCAGGCTCTGGAAGGCTCAGACAACACTTGGCAATTTAAAAACGTCGCTACCGGCAGATACCTCGCACAAGAGTCCGCGCAGTCTACTTCCAACGAGAGCGATTACGGCTCGTTTGACCTCGAACCCGTAAGCGGAAAGGACGGCGTCTTCAAAGTTAAAATTCACGGCACCGGCTATCGTTGGGACGGAAATGGTGGCGGCAATAACCCCATGGTATATTGGGAAGGCGCAGGCCACGACATCCATTTTTATGAAGCCGTGGCTAATACCGACGGCTATGAGCTCGCCCGCTACGACGGTTGGAACGTAACCTATAACTATGCATTCTGCGACGGCACCGTTAAATCTCAGGTTCTGCAACTCGCAGACGGTGCAAACGCATCAGGGTCAATTTCAAACCTTCAGTTCAACGCGTTCTTTACTCCTACCGATCTGGCCGAAAGCAACACCACAGTCGGCGAAGGCAACGTAACGTTCAACATTCAGGGAACATGGAATTTCCCTATGGTATTTAACAATACATATCGCGTACGTTGTAAACCGTCTACCAACGGCAACTCAGTAGTAACTTATAACACAGCCAATGGTACGGTTACGACCAACACCGGCAATGGCACCGAGCTCGAAGCCAACCGTTTCTGGTTCTTCAAATTGGTTCGCTACAACGAAAACGGATATCCCGTGATGACCATGCACACCCTTGCCGACACGGAAAGGGGCCTGCTGTTTGAAGACAACAACGATGGTAACTCACCGACTCTGTCAGAGACCCCTACCGAACTCACCCTTACTGCAACAATCTGGGGAAACAAACAACCCGGTGATTTTGTCTTCTCTTTCGGTGAAAATAATGGAAACTTCACAAACGACCGAAGCGGCTACTTCTCCTCATGGAAAAGCTCAGCCGGCACCAATGACGCGTCAGTCATTCGCCTGAGTTCTCTGACCGAAGAGGACTATACAAAATTCAGCTATGTTGCATCTGCTGAAGACATCAACGCAGCCAAAGCCAACCCGACTCCCGAAAGCATTCTTGCTCTTCTTGACGCCTACAATCAGAATCCTCTGATTATTGCAATCGCAAACGCTAAGGAATATCCCATCGGTCAGGGCTTGGGCCAATTCAACAATGAGGCATGCAACTTCGAAACTCTGCTTGCCAACGCCGAAGCTCTCGCAAACAACGACAATGCTACCGAAGAAGAGATTAACAACGCTCTCGCATCAATCGCTGTCAACACTCTGCGAATCAACCAACCGAAAGCCAACCATTACTATCGTTTCCACTATGGCAACGCCTACATGTCAACCGAGGTTAACTCAGACAGCCGTTTCACCATCGTCAGCGAAAGCAATGCCGACAACCTTAACAACACCACCGTCTTCTTCTTCGACGGCACCCACCTGGTAACCTTCCCTGAAGGCCTCGTAATGGGCAACCTCGACACGAACAACAAAGACAAAGCCTACAAGGGAGTGCTTTCGACCAGCGCATATGCAGGCGCGGTAACTTTCGAGGCCTCAACCGTTACCAAAGGGGACTACAATATCAAACTCGGATCACGCTACCTCTATCACGCAGCCGCCCAAATTGACGCCGGCAACGGAACCGATAGCAGCGAAGGCTATCGCTGGAACATCACCGAAGTAACCTGGCTCCCGATTCCCCACGACGGCACCGACTACTTCACCGTATTCTCCCCGGTTGAACTCGGTCTGGGTTATAACGGAGATAATCGCGTCACCCCCTACTACGGTACGATTCAGGGCAACACCTTTGGCAAATACGACACCGAAACCTCAGCCATTCCGGCCAACACCCCGGTACTGCTGAAATACGTCCAGGGCCTCAGCAACGGTTGCGTCTATCTGCCCGTCAATTACCCGACAGATGCCGCTGCAGCTCAGGCCGACGAAACAACCGACGAACCCGCAGCCGACACTAAAGTCAGCGACCTGAAAGGCGGATTTCTCGCAACCGACAAGGAAGAGGGCAAGAACTACTTCACCGCGCAGGGCAACAAGTTCGGCGCCCACGAAGGCGACTACATCCCCGGCTTCAGCGCCTACCTGACAGTTGATACCGAAAGCGCCAACGCCGAAGGCTACACCATCGGCGACTTCGTGACCGACTCGATTTCCGAAATCGAAAACGCCGACGACGCTGCCGTTACAGAGATCTATGACCTGCAGGGCCGTCGCGTCAGCAAGGCCGGTCGCGGCATCTTCATCGTCAATGGCAAGAAAGTGCTAATTAAATAAGAGCTATACATACATATAGTTTAATTGATACATATGGACAGGAGGCGGCCGCCCGTGAGGGTAGCCGCCACTTTTTTAGGTCATTTTTTGGCAAAAACAGGGATTTTAGTTGTTTTTTGCGTAACTTTGCGCCGATATTAACCCACACATTTTGCAAAATGACAAATTCAACGACTAAGGGCGTGGTGCTCAGCGACAAAGCCTGGGCCCGCTGGACCGCCCTGCTGCTGCTGGCGCTCGGAATGTTTTGCGCCTACATCTTCATGGACGTGATGTCGCCCATCAAAGACCTCGTGCAGAGCCAGCTCGGCTGGGACAACACCGCTTTCGGCACGATGCAGGGCTCCGAGACGTTTCTCAACGTCTTCATCTTCTTCCTCATCTTTGCGGGCATCATCCTCGACAAGATGGGCGTGCGTTTCACCGCGCTGCTTTCGGGCGCGGTGATGGTCATCGGCGCCTCGGTCAACTGGTATGCCACGACCGACATGTTCGCCGCCTCGGGGCTTCACACCTGGTTCACCGAAAACCTCAATTATATTCCCGGCTTCGACGAGCTCGGCGTCTCGCCTTTCTACGCAGGCATGCCCGCATCGGCCAAATTCTCGGCAATCGGCTTCATGATTTTCGGTTGCGGCGTCGAAATGGCCGGCATCATGGTCAGCCGCGGCATCGTCAAGTGGTTCAAAGGCCGCGAAATGGCCCTCGCAATGGGCTCGGAAATGGCCCTGGCGCGTCTGGGTGTTGCGACGTGCATGATTTTCTCTCCCCTGTTTGCCGACATCACCGGCACCCCGAAGGTCAGCAACTCCGTTGCTTTCGGCCTGGTCATGCTGATAATCGCGCTCATCATGTTCATCGTCTACTTCTTCATGGACCGCAAGCTCGACAGCCAAACCCACGCCGCCGAAGAGAAAGACGATCCTTTCCGCATCTCGGACCTCGGAAAGATTTTGACCTCGGGAGGCTTCTGGCTCGTCGCCCTGCTCTGCGTGCTCTACTATTCGGCGATTTTCCCCTTCCAGAAATATGCCGTCAACATGCTTCAGTGCAACCTTACGCTGACCGCCCCGGCCCCCGACAGTTTCTGGGCCGGCCAGGACGTCACCGTGCTTCAATACATCATCATGCTCCTATGTGCGGCAACGGCCTTCATCAGCAACTTCTCGAAAAAGCCCGCAATGCGCGCCGGCATGCTGACACTCTCGGTCGTTGCGCTCGTTACATACTGCTGGATGGGCTACATGCGCCAGTCGGCAGCTGCGATTTTCGCCGTCTTCCCACTGCTCGCCGTCGGCATCACCCCGATTCTCGGCAAGTTCGTAGACCATAAGGGCAAAGCCGCCTCGATGCTCGTCTTCGGCTCGCTGCTGCTGATTGCCTGCCACCTGACTTTCGCTTTCATCCTCCCGGTCTTCAAAGGGAGTCCCGTCGGCGGCGTCATCGTTGCCTACCTGACCATCCTGGTTCTCGGCGCATCGTTCTCGCTGGTTCCGGCGTCGCTTTGGCCGAGCGTTCCCAAGCTGGTCGACAGCAAAATCATCGGCTCGGCCTACGCGCTGATTTTCTGGATTCAGAACATCGGCCTTTGGCTCTTCCCCCTGCTGATCGGCAAAGTCCTCGACTCGACGAACCCCGAGATTGTACGCGCCATTGCCGACGGAGCCATCAGCGAGGCCGAGGCGTCGGTCAGCTATGACTACACGTGGGCCCTGGTGATGCTCGCCTGCCTCGGCGTCGCCGCGCTGCTCATCGGCCTATGGCTCAAAGTCATCGACCGCAAGCACCACCTCGGACTCGAAGAGCCCAACATCAAGTCCTCGGCCGAAACCGAAGAAGCAGAGGTCATCGCCGCCGAAGAATGAACAAGACCGCCGAAATCAACGGAGTCTCTTTTGCCTACTCTCGCAACGAGGGCAAGGGCGCCCCGGTCGTGCTCATGCACGGCTGGGGCTGCTCACGTGCAACCCTCGCTTCGATAGAGAAAACCGTGCTCGCGCTCGGGCGCCCCGTCATCAATGTTGATTTTCCGGGCTTCGGCGACTCGTCCGACCCCCCGACGGTCTGGGGCATAGAGGATTACACCGCCGCCTTCGAAGAGCTGATGCGCCGCGAGGGCATCGGCGCCGACGCAACGCTGCTCGGACACTCGTTCGGCGGGCGCGTCGGCCTGCTCTACGCCTCGCGCAACCCTCTGGGCAAACTGATTCTCGTCGACGCCGCCGGAGTAAAGCCCCGCCGTCCGCTCCGCTACTATTTGAAAGTCTATAGTTTCAAGACAAAAAAACACCTGCTCCGACTGTTCCTCGGCCGAGCCCGAGCCGAGGAGGCGCTTAATCGACTGCGCGCCCGCGCCGGTTCGGGCGACTATGCCGCCGCATCGCCGCGAATGCGCTCGATTCTCAGTAAAGTCGTCAACGAAGACCTCTGCAGGGTGATGCCCCTGATCAAAGCCCCCACCCTGCTCATCTGGGGCGAAGCCGACACGGCGACCCCCCTGGCCGACGCAAAAAAAATGGAGCGGCTGATTCCCGACGCCGGCCTGGTCAGCTTCCCCGGCGCGGGCCATTATTCTTTTCTTGACCGCCCGGCGCAATTCGCCGCCGTTCTGACCTCATTCCTGCAATCATGATATATTTAGAGATAATCGCCCTGATATGCTGCGCTGTGGCCCTCGTGGCCGAATTCAGCCGCACATTGATGATGGTTCAGCAAAACTCCTACCGCATCGACCGCTACAACCGCTATCTGCGCACCTCGCGCGAGACTACCTCGATGCCCAAGCTGCTGACCGCCGCAATGTTCTTCGTCTGCATGAGCATCAAGACCGATCCCGTCATCGCCCTGTCGATTGCCGGCGTGACGTCGCTGCTGCTGGTGTGGCGCCAGGTGCGCCTGCAGCGAACCTACAAGCATCCGCTCGTATGGACCCCTCGCGCCCGGCGCATCTTCGCCGTTATGCTGACCGCGGCCACGGCCCTCGGCGTCGGCGTCAGCCTGCTTCCGATCTACGGCGTGACGTTTGCATCGTCGATGGCCTCGTTGTCGTTGCTCTTTTGGTTCGGTTCCGCTGCTTTTGCAGAAGTGGCCGTATGGCTCCTGCAGCCCGTTGAAAAACATATCAACAACGGATACATCGACGACGCCCGCCGCATTCTCGCCTCCATGCCCGACCTGCGCGTCATCGGAATAACCGGCTCCTACGGCAAGACCTCGACCAAACACTATCTCTATCGCATCCTGGCCGAGGAGTTCCCTGTCTGCATGACCCCCGGGAGCTTCAACACGACGCTCGGGGTCGTGCGCACCATCCGCGAGCACCTCAAGCCCTTTGACCGCATATTCATCTGCGAAATGGGAGCCAAACAACCCGGCGACATAAAGGAAATCTGCGACCTCGTCCACCCCGAAATCGGCATCGTGACGGCCGTCGGCCCGCAGCATCTCGAGTCGTTCAAATCAATCGAAAACGTCCGGCGCACAAAATTCGAGCTCATCGACGCCCTCCCCGCCGGAGGTCTCGCCGTGCTCAACGATGACTTCGAACATGTCGCCAACCGCCCCGTCGGCAACGTCGCCGCCATACGTTACGGAATCAAACCCCGCCCCGAGGTGAAATTCGCCGTCGGGGCCATCGACTACTCCGCATCAGGCACCCGCTTCACTATCCTGACCCCCGACGGCGACTTCGAACTCCATACGCGACTTGTCGGCGAATGTAACGTCTCCAACCTCCTGGCCGCCGTCATCGTTGCTCTCCACTTAGGCGTTGACCGCCAAAAGATTGCCTACGCCGTGGAGCAGATCGAGCAGGTTGAGCACCGCCTGAGCATCAAGCGCACCCCCGGAGGCATCACGATTCTCGACGACGCCTTCAACTCCAACCCCGCAGGCTCGGCGATGGCCCTCGACGTGCTCCGCTCCCTGTCGGGCGGCAAGCGCATCGTCGTGACCCCCGGAATGATAGAGCTCGGAGAGGAGCAACATGCCCTCAATGCCGCCTTCGGACGCAAAATCGCCGGGTCGGCCGACGTGGCCATCATCGTCGGCCAACACAACCGCGACGCCATTCTCGAGGGCCTCGACGGCGCCGACATCGAAGTGCACACGGCCGACACCTTCGCCGCCGCCCAGGCCCTGCTTACCCGCATCGCCACGCCCGGCGCCTCCATACTCTACGAAAACGATCTGCCCGACACATTCAAGTGACCCTACCGACCGAACATCCGACCCTCGGCGGCCTCACCGACGCCGAAGCCGCCGAAAGCCGCCGCCTGCACGGGCAGAACGTCCTGACCCCTCCGGCCGGGACGCCCTGGTGGAAAGAGCTGTTGTCAAAGTTCTCCGATCCTCTGATTATCATACTGCTGGTTGCCGGAGTCCTCTCCGTAGGCATTGCCCTCTATGAGTTCTACGGCCTCGGCCTCGGGCGCGAAGTATTCTTCGAACCCGTCGGCATATTCATGGCCATCGCCTTGGCCACGGGGTTGGCATTCATTTTCGAGAATAAAGCCAACCGGGCGTTCAAAATCCTCAACCGCGTCAACGATGACGAGCCTGTCAGAGTGCTCCGCAACGGGCGGGCAACAACGGTTCCGCGCCGCGACATCGTTGTCGGCGACATCGTGTTCCTCAGTCCCGGCGACGAAATTCCCGCCGACGGCAACCTCATCGAAGCCGTCAGCCTCGGAGTTGACGAATCGTCGCTGACCGGCGAACCGATATGCCATAAGACCACAGACCCCGCTCAGGCAGACGCTGAAGCGACATATCCGGGCAACCGCGTCATGCGCGGGACCAAAGTAATGGAGGGCCACGGCATCATGCGCGTAGACCTCGTCGGCGATGCCACCGAGACGGGCAAAGTATTCGTCGAGGTCAGGCTCGACGACTCGGTCAAAACCCCTCTGAACGAGCAACTTGAACGCCTCGGGCGCCTGATTACCATGCTCAGCTACGGCTGCGCCGCACTGATAATCCTCGCCCAGTTGATAAAGTTCCTCGGCTGGAGCAACCTGCCGGGCTACACGCTCATTCTCCCCGTCGGAGCGTTCTTCATGCTCGTCGTCCGCAAATTTCCCGACTACTCAAAGACGAGATGCGCTCTGGCAATCACCGCGTTTTTCGTCATTTTCTTCGCAATGGTCTGCGGCATCTTCGCCCTGGTCACTCCGGGGGCCGACAGTTCCTCGTGGGCCCTGCTGCTGGGCCATACGCTCCGGACGCTGATGATTGCCGTGACGCTCATAGTCGTCGCCGTGCCCGAGGGGTTGCCGATGGCCGTAACCCTCTCGCTGGCCTACAGCATGCGCCGCATGCTCCGGACCAACAACCTGGTGCGCCGCATGCACGCCTGCGAAACCATGGGCGCCACAACGGTTATCTGCACCGACAAGACCGGCACGCTGACCCAAAACCGCATGGAGGTCTTCAGCACTGACTTTTTCGGCGACCGCCCCGACAATCTCATCAACGAGAGCATAGCCCTGAACACAATCGCGGAGCTCGGCGAAAACAACGAAACCATCGGCAACCCGACCGAGGGCGCCCTGCTCAACATGCTCGTTTCGAAAGGGGTTGACTACCGGGCGCTGCGCGCCGCCTCGCAGCGGCTTTCGGAACTCCCCTTCTCGACCGAGCGCAAATACATGGCAACCGAGGCATATTCCCCCTTTTCAGGCAAGCGTATGCTCTACGTCAAAGGGGCGCCTGAAATTGTGTTCGCAATGTGCTCTCCGGCTCCCGAAATCACCCCGGGGCAACTCAATGCCCTGCTTTCCGGCTATCAGAACCGGGCAATGCGCACCCTGGGATTTGCATTCTGCGAGCTTGCCGACGGCGACGTTGCCATCTCCGGGAACCGAATCGCAGCCCCGGGGCTGACGTTTCTCGGCGTCGCCGCGATTTCCGACCCCGTGCGCCCCGACGTTGCCGAGGCCGTCGGCGAAGTGCTCGGCGCCGGCATCCGGGTCAAGATAGTCACCGGCGACACCCCCGCGACGGCATGTGAAATAGGCCGACGTACAGGCCTCTGGAACGACGCAACAGACTCCCCAGCCAATATCATCACCGGCGAGGAGATGGCCGCCCTCTCCGACGCCGGGCTCCGTCAGCGTGTCGATGACCTCAAAATCATTGCCCGCGCCCGCCCGCTCGACAAGAAGCGCCTCGTCGAGGCCCTGAAAAGCCGCAACGAGGTGGTGGCCGTCACCGGCGACGGCACCAACGACGCTCCGGCGCTGAAAGCCGCCCACGTAGGCCTCTCGATGGGCGACGGCACCACGGTTGCCAAAGAGGCCTCCGACATCACCATAATCAACAACTCTTTCGCCTCGATCGGCCGCGCCGTGATGTGGGGGCGTTCGCTATATAAAAACATTCAGCGCTTCCTGCTCTTCCAGCTGACGGTCAACGTTGCGGCATGTCTGCTCGTGCTCGTCGGCTCATTCATCGGTATCGAACCGCCGCTGACCGTCACCCAGATGCTATGGGTCAATCTGATAATGGACACGTTCGGGGCCATGGCCCTGGCGTCGCTTCCCCCGTCGGCCTCGGTCATGAACGAGAAGCCGCGACGCCGCAACTCCGCGATTCTGACTCCGCCGATGCTTCGCGAACTCATCGGAGTCGGCGTTTTCTTCTTCCTCCTGACCCTCGGATTCTACTGGGTCTTCACCCACGCCGACGTCACCTCGCTCGCCGGCATCTTCTCAGCCGATATGGGAGGTCCGCGCCACATGTCTCCCTACGAAGACACCCTGCTCTTCTCGATCTTCGTGTGGACCCACTTCTGGTACATGTTCAACGCCCGCAGCTTCGAAACCGGCAAGAGTATCTTCTCTCTCCCTCCGGGCTCCGGATTTCTGACCATCGTTGCCATCATCATCGGCGGCCAGCTGCTCATCACCGAAGTTGCCTACGAGTTCTTCAACGTCACCCCGATGCTCCACACCCCCGACGGACGCTTCAACCCGACCGGCGCCCGCGACCTGGCTCTGATTGTCGCCCTGTCGTCGCTCGTTGTCTGGATGCGCGAACTCTTCCGCCTCATCAAATTTGTCACTTCAAAAAAAATCATTAACTTTGCGTTATCGAAAATAATCAACCATTTCTAACCCGACAAACATGAAAGACCTCAACGTCATCATTGACAAATTTGCCATCAAAGGCACCGTTGAGGCCGTGAAGCCCCTGGGCAACGGCCTGATTAACGACACTTTCGTGGTCCGCACCTCCGAGACCGACGCCCCCGACTATGTGCTCCAGCGCATCAACCACCATATTTTCACCGACGTCGACGGCCTGCAGGGCAACATCGAGTCCGTCACCCGCCACATCCGCCGCAAGCTCGAAGCCGCCGGCGAAACCGACATCGACCGCAAGGTGCTGACTTTCATTCCCCTGAAAGATAGCGACAAAACATATTACTTCGACGGCGAAAGCTACTGGCGCATAATGGTGTTCATTCCGCGCTCAAAAACGTTCGAAGCCGTTACCCCCGAGAGCAGCCGCGACGCCGGCCGCGCATTCGGCCGTTTCCAGGCAATGCTCGTCGACATTCCCGAGAAACTCGTTGAAACCATTCCCGACTTCCACAACATGGAGCTCCGCCTGCGCCAGCTCCGCGAGGCAGTCGCCGCCGATCCCAAAGGTCGCGTAGCCGAGGTGAAATGGCTCCTCGACGAGCTCGAGGCCCGCGCCGACGAGATGTGTAAAGCCGAACGCCTCGGCCGCGAGGGCAAGCTCCCCAAGCGCATCTGCCACTGCGACACGAAGGTCAACAACATGATGTTCGACGAAGACGGCAAGACGGTTCTCTGCGTAATCGACCTCGACACGGTCATGCCCAGCTTCATCTTCTCCGACTTCGGCGACTTCATGCGCACCGGAGCCAACACCGGCCTCGAAGACGACAAAAACCTCGACAACGTCAACTTCAACATGGAGATTTTCAAAGCCTTCACCGAAGGCTACCTCTCGACTGCCGGCAGCTTCCTGCTCCCGATCGAAATCGACAACCTCCCCTACGCCGCCGCTCTCTTCCCCTACATGCAGACCGTGCGCTTCCTCGCTGACTACATCAACGGCGACACATACTACAAGATTCAATATCCCGAACACAACCTCGTGCGCTCAAAGGCCCAGTTCAAACTCCTGCAGAGCGTCGAGGCCCACACCCCCGAAATGAAGGCCTACATCGCCTCCCTGACAAAATAACCCCTAACCCATCAACCGGCGCCAACGGCGCCAATAACCCCGGCGCAGAGCGCCGATAAAACATGGAAATCAAAGGAAAAATCATCGCTGCCCTCCCCGAACAGGGCGGCACATCGAAAGCCGGCAACGCCTGGCGCAAACGCGAATACGTTATCGAGACCCAGGAGACCTACCCCAAGAAGGTATGCTTCAACCTCTTCGGCGACCGCATCGACCAATATCCCATGACCGTAGGCGAGGAAGTGACCGTCAGCTTCGACCTCGAAAGCCGCGAATTCAACGGACGTTGGTACACCGACGTGCGTGCCTACAAAGTAGACAAGGCCGCAGCGGCTCCCGCCTCAACAGCTCCCGCCTCTGCCATTCCCGGCGACTTTCCCCCGGCGCCCGCCGACCTGCCCGCCGCCGGTCCCGCTGAAGACCTGCCTTTCTGATGAATCGCAACGGGTTTATTCGCGTCGCGGCCGCCGTGCCGCGCGTCGAAGTGGCCAACTGCAGGGCTAACGCTGACCATATCATTGACCTGGCGCGCAAAATGAACGCCGACGGCGTGCGCCTGGCCGTATTCCCCGAATTGAGCGTCACCGCATATACGTGCGGTGACCTCTTTCTGCAACCGACCCTGATCGACTCCGCTTTCGAGGAGCTCCACCGCATTGCCCGCGAAACCGCCGACATGTCGATGGTGCTCGTCGTCGGCCTCCCGCTGATGATTGCCGGAGCCCTGCGCAACTGCGGCGCCGTCATCTCCTCGGGCGAAATCAAAGGTGTGCAAACAAAAGAGTACCTGCCCAACTACGGCGAATTCTACGAAAAACGCTGGTTCCGCCATGACGCCCGCGCCCAACACACGCTCTACGTTCTCGACGGCGTGCGCTTCGGAGTTGAAATCTGCGAAGACCTCTGGGCACCGATTCCCGTATCGACCCACCAGGCCCTCGCCGGCGCCGAAATCATCGTGAACCTCTCGGCGAGCAATGACCTCGTCGGCAAGCGCGCGAAAGTCCACGAACTGGTAACCCACCAGTCGTCGGCCCTGCGATGCGCCTACATCTATTCCGCCTCGGGCTACGGCGAGTCGACCACCGACCTCGTCTTCGACGGCAAAGCGATTATTGCCGAACTCGGGCGCACCCTCGCCGACTCCCCGCGCTGGCAACGCGAAGCCTACTACGAGAGCGCCGACCTCGACGTGCAGCTGATCCGCTCCGAGAGAGTGGTCAACAGCTCGTTTACCGACTGCCGCGTGCGCGAAGACGGCCCCGAGGCTTGGAAATACATCGACGTCACCCCCTCGGCGCCCGCCAAGACCGACACCCGGCTGCGTCACCGCATCGACCCGATGCCCTTCGTGCCCTCCGACCCGGCGACGCTGGAGCAGCAGTGTGTCGAAACCGCCAACATCCAGACCCTCGGCCTGGCCAAACGCCTCGAAATCACCCGCTCACGGGCAATCGTCATCGGAATCAGCGGCGGCCTCGACTCGACACTGGCCCTGCTCGTTGCCTGCCGCACATTCGACCTCATGGGCCTTCCGCGAACCGGCATTCACGCCGTCACCATGCCGGGATTCGGCACCTCCGGACGCACCAAGAACAACGCCATGAAGCTCATGGAGGCCCTCGGCGTCACCATCAGCGAAATTCCCATAGGCGCTGCCGTGGAACAACATTTCAGCGACATCGGCCATGACCCGGAGGTTCACGACGTCACCTACGAGAACGCTCAGGCCCGTATGCGCACCCTCATACTCATGGATCTCGCCAACAAGGTCAACGGCCTCGTGCTCGGCACGGGCGACCTGTCGGAACTCGCCCTCGGATGGGCGACCTACAACGGCGACCAGATGAGCATGTACGGCATCAACGCCGGCATTCCCAAAACGGCCATCCGCCCGCAAGTCGCATGGTATGCCTCTCAATGGCCCGACCTTGCCGACACCCTCGCCGACATCATCGCGACGCCGGTGTCGCCCGAATTGCTTCCCGCCGACGCCTCCGGAAGCATTGCCCAGAAAACAGAAGACCTCGTGGGTCCCTATGAACTCCACGACTTCTTCCTCTACCAGCTTCTGGCATTGCGCCGCAAGCCCTCGGTCATCTTGATGCTCGCCGAACGCGCCTTTGAAGGCCGCTTCGACCGCCCGACGGTAAAGAAATGGTTGCAGACGTTCATTCGACGCTTCTTCGCCCAGCAGTTCAAGCGCTCGAGCATGCCCGACGGGCCGAAAGTATTCTCGGTCTGCCTGAGTCCGCGAGGCGACTGGCGTGCCCCCTCTGACGCCGAAGCGACCCTTTGGCTCAACGACATCCAAGACCTCCAATTATGAAGCATCTGCTCCCGATAGTACTACTTGCCGTTGCGTGCACGCCCGCCCGCGCGAACCTCATGCCCATTCATGAAGCGCCCGACACCATGAGGCTTCACGAAGTAAGCGTGACCGCAATCAAACTCGCCGAAGACCTCGAAACCGAGCCCCTTTCGAGCACCACGCTCAACGAAAACACGATTCAACGCCTAAACATCACCGACGTCAAACAAGTCTCGGAACTCGTGCCGAACGTCTTCATTCCGGCCTACGGCTCACGCATGACCTCGAGCATTTATGTCCGCGGCCTCGGCGCGCGCATCGATCAGCCGGTCATGGGCCTGAACGTCGACAACATCCCGGTGCTCAACAAGAACGACTACGACTTTGACTTCTTCGACATCGACCGCGTCGAAGTTCTCCGCGGCCCGCAGAGCGCGCTATATGGACGCAACACCATGGGCGGACTCATTAACGTCTACACCCTATCACCCATGCGCTATCAGGGAATGCGACTGCTTCTCGAAGGAGCCTCGTTCAACTCCTGGCGCACGGCAATGGGGCTCTACCATAAATTCCGACCCAACTTCGGCATAGGCCTCGACATCAACGCCTACTCTACAGCCGGACAAACCTCGAACCTGCACACACGCTCGCTCTTCCCTAATCAGAAGCGCAAAGCCGACCAGGCCGAACAATACGGCGCACGCCTCAAACTCGCTTGGCAGCCCCGCGAAAGCATCTCGGTCGACAACGTCATTGCTTTCTCATACAACCGTCAGGGCGGCTACCCATACGAGCTCGTCGGCTCAAACGAGGTTAACTACAACGACACCTGCTACTACAACCGCACCTCGCTTTCCGAGGGTCTGACCGTGCAGTGGCGTCACGAAAAGTTCACATTCAGCTCAATCACCGGCCTGCGCTACCTCTCGGACGACATGGTGCTCGACAATGACTTCACCCCCGAGAGTTACTTCACCCTCCGGCAGAAAACCCGCGAACTCAGCGCAACGCAAGACTTCATTTTCCGCGGCTCGGTCGGCAACTACAACTGGATGGTCGGTGCCTTCGGTTTCGTCAAACACGCCCGAATGGATGCCCCGATACAGTTCCAAAAAGACGGCATACAGAATCTCATCATCAACAACATCGTCGAAGGCCTGCAATCAAAAATGCCACCGACAATGCCACCGATGGTCATGGCGATGCTGACCCCCGTTTGGGACACCGACCAATTCTATCTCAACTCCGAATTCACCCTCCCGAACTGGGGAGCCGCTATCTACCACCAGAGCGAATACCGCCTCGGCGACTGGACATTCACCGGTGCCATACGCCTGGACTACGAAGAAGCAGGTATGTTCTACGCAATCGACGTCTCGACCGGTGCCTCGATGATGAAACGCCACATCGACGGCGAGGTCAACGACCGTGACCACCTGAAAACGAACTGGCTCGAAGTGCTCCCGAAGTTCTCGGTCAGCTACCGCCTGCCGATGCCTGAGCCGTCGATCCTCTATGCAACGGTTTCGCGCGGCTACAAGGCCGGAGGCTACAACACTCAGATGTTCAGCACCATCATGCAAGAGAAGCTGATGTCGTCGATGATGGCGCAGGTTCCCGGCCTCGTCGAGTCGCTCAAACCGATGATGCCCCCGAGCGTGCAACTCCCCGACCTCAGCGGCCTCAGCGCCACCGGCGAGCGCTTCACGGTTGAGGAAACCGCCTCATACAAGCCCGAATACTCCTGGAACTACGAGATCGGCGCCCACTTCAGCTGCTGGGGCGGACGCATCCTGACCAATCTCGCGGCGTTCTACATAGACATCCGCAACCAGCAGCTCACCGTCTTTCCCGACGGACGCTCAACGGGACGCATGATGACCAACGCAGGACGCACCCGCTCGGCCGGCGTCGAGGCCACGATCACCGCGCGCCCCACCGACCGCTGGACCGCACGCCTGAGCTATGGCTACACCAACGCCAAGTTCCTCAAGTATCAGGACTACGACGAGAACGGAAACCTCGAGAACTTCAAAGGCAACTACGTTCCCTACGCACCGCAACACACCGCCTTCGCCTCCGTTCAATACTCCCAGCCCCTGCCGATGTGGTGGTTCAACCGCATTGATTTCGCAGTCAACGGCCGCGGCGTCGGACCCGTCTATTGGAACGAACAGAACTCGCTGAAACAGAACTTCTATGCCCTGCTCGGCGCATCCATACGCCTGCAAATGCAGAAGGTCTCGCTCGATATTTGGGGCGAAAACATACTAAACAAACGGTTTTCAACGTTTTACTTCAAATCGATCAACAACCAGTTTATTCAGCGCGGCTCACGCCGAACCCTCGGCTTGACCCTCCGCTACATAATGTAATCCCTAACTCTGAATGAAAAAACTTCTCTTTCTCCCCATCGCTACCCTTCTCTCTCTTGGCGCATGCAAGGCCATAGACCCCGTTCAGGAATACGACGAATATAGCAACTGCGTCATCTATGCCGAAGACACGATTTCGGGAATCGGCGTGGCAACCGACTACGCCCGCATAAGCGTTTCTGCCGACTTGAGCACCAACTTGTTCAGCCTGAAATTTACCGACGTGAAGCTCGCCCCCGAAGCCTCGCTCAACAACTTCACGGTCAGCGGTCTGCAGCAATACCTGCAAGATGTCAAAGACGAGCAGGGCAACACGACCGACCTGCTCTACACCTTCTTCAACACCCAGGGCGCCGCCTATACCGACGGCCTGTCGGTGCGCAACTTCCGCTTCGGATGGCTCTCGACAGTCTACTGGTGTCACTTCGCCTCAGACCGCACCCGCGTATGGTCGCTTCCCAACGATGTCCAAACCTACGCCAACAAAAACACCGTCACTGACGCTCACGGTGACACTCACTACGAAAACGCCATCAGACCACGCTACGACATTTACTTCAACACATCGGACAACACCGTTACCATCTCGGCAACAGGAGTAACGCTTCCCTCCACTACCCAAGCCGAAAAAGTATTCAAATTCCGCGACTACAAATGGGAGAAACTCGCCGTGCAATACGATAAAAACGGATTCAGAGTTAACAGTTGTGATTTCGCTCCACTGACCGACGGCGTGCGCGACCGCTTCAAGATTACCGACTTCTCGCTCCACTTTGATGCGGACTACGGCGGCACCCACGAGGCCCGTTACTATATCACAGAAGTCGCCGACCCCGAAAACAAAATCTACGTGGTCACCACCCTCGGCTACAATCGCGACCAAAACTAAACACTCCTAATCATACTCAAAAGCAATGGACTTCATTGAAGAACTTACCTGGCGCGGCATGATTCACACCGTCATGTCAGGCACCGACGAAGAACTCAAAAAAGGCATGGCCACCGCCTATCTCGGCATTGACCCCACCGCCGACTCCCTCCATATCGGCCACCTCGTTGGCGTCATGATGCTCAAACACTTCCAGCGCTCCGGCCATAAGCCCCTTGCCCTCATCGGCGGCGCCACGGGCATGATTGGCGACCCCTCAATGAAGAGCCAGGAACGCGTCCTCATCGACGAGGCTACCCTGCGCCACAACCAGGAGGCAATCAAACGCCAGCTCGCAAAATTCCTTGACTTCGATTCCGACGCGCCCAACGCCGCCGAACTCGTCAACAACTACGACTGGATGAAAGACTACGGCTTCCTCAACTTCATCCGCGACATCGGCAAGCACATCACTGTCAACTACATGATGGCCAAAGACTCCGTCAAGAAGCGCCTCGGCTCCGACTCGACCCACGGCATGTCGTTCACCGAATTCTCCTACCAGCTGCTTCAGGGCTATGACTACCTCTGGCTCTACCGCAACAAAAACTGCCGCCTGCAGCTCGGCGGTTCCGACCAGTGGGGCAACATCACTACCGGCACTGAACTCATCCGCCGCACCGAATCGGGCGAAGCCTTTGCCCTGACCTGCCCGCTGATAACCAAAGCCGACGGCGGCAAATTCGGCAAGACCGAGAGCGGCAACATCTGGCTCGACCCTAAGCGCACGTCGCCCTACAAGTTCTATCAGTTCTGGCTCAACGTCAGCGACGCAGACGCCGAGAAATACATCAAAATCTTCACTACCCTCTCGCGCTCCGAAATTGAGGAACTCGTAGCCCTGCAGGCTGCCGACCCCGGTCAGCGCCCCCTGCAGAAGCGTCTGGCCCGCGAAATCACGACGATGGTCCACTCTGCCGCCGACTGCGACGCTGCAATCGAGGCCTCGCAAATTCTCTTCAACCCCAAAGCTGCCGAAGCGCTCCACCACCTCGACGAAACCACTCTGCTCGACATCATGGAGGGCGTGCCCCAGTTCACCGTGAGCCGCGAGGCAGTCATCGGCGGCACCACCCCGATAGCCGAACTCCTGACCGCTGAAAATTGCTCCGTATTCCCCAGCAAGGGAGAATTCCGCAAAATGGTCCAGGGCGGAGGCCTCAGTATCAACAAGGAGAAAGTGACCGACCCCATGACAACGGCCAACGCCTCCATGCTCCTCAACGACAAATATATCCTTGTCCAGCGCGGCAAGAAAAACTTTTTCCTGCTTCGCACAGAATAAATACCACCATGAAAACCAACGACCTCCAAACCCTGGCCTCGAAGGGCATCACCCCCGCTCAGGCCGAAGCCCAGCTCAACCGCTTCAAGACCGGCTTCCCCTACCTCAAGATTATTGACTCCGCAACCGCGGGCCACGGCATCATGCGCCTCACCCCCGCAGAACAACATGCGGCCCTCGAACGCTGGGACAGCTTCCTCGCCGACGGCGGCGAAGCCTGCAAGTTCGTGCCCGCATCGGGCGCCGCCTCGCGCATGTTCAAGTCACTCTTCAACTTCGTTGACGAAGGCAAAATGTCGGCCGACATCGAACAGGTTATCGAAAACATCGATAAATTCGCCTTCCACAACGCTCTCAACGCCGTCTGCATCCACAACTACGGCAAATCAGCGACCGACCTGAAAGCCGAAGGCCGCAACAAAGAGATAATCTCATCCATAATTCTCGGCACGGGCCTCAACTACGGCCAACTGCCAAAGGGCCTGCTACTCTTCCACATGTATCCCGACGGCGCCCGCACGCCCCTGGAGGAGCAGATTGCCGAGGGCGCAGCCACCGCTACGGCTCCCGGCGGCACTCTACATCTCCACTTCACCGTCAGCCCGGCACACCGCACCCTCTTTGAGCAGAAGCTCGCCGAAGCCGTTCCCTCGGCCGAGGCCCGCTACGGCATCAAAATCGACGTCAGCCTCTCTGAACAGAAAGCCTCGACCGACACCATCGCCGCCAACCCCGACGGCACGCCATTCCGCACCGACGACGGCAACCTCCTGTTCCGCCCGGGCGGTCACGGCGCCCTCATCGAGAACCTCAACGACATCGATGCCGCGGTCGTATTCATCAAAAACATCGACAACGTCGTGCCCGACGCCCACCGCGATGCAACAGTTAAATGGAAAAAGATTCTTGCAGGCAAACTCATCGAAATCCACGACACGATTGCCGGCTATGTTGCCGAACTCCACTCCGGCAACTGCCCCATAGAACGCCAGCGAGAAATGATTGCCTTTCTCCACGACACCCTGCAGGTTCGCGATCCGCGCATGAAAGCGCTCTCCGACGCCGACCTCGAGGGGTTCCTGCTCGCTAAGTTCAACCGCCCGCTGCGCGTCTGCGGCATGGTTGTCAACGAAGGCGAACCCGGCGGCGGACCGTTCCTGACGGTCAACCCCGACGGCTCCTCGTCGCCCCAAATTCTCGAAAGCCATCAGATTGCCCCCGAATTCAAATCGCTGATGGAGAAGGCAACCCACTTCAATCCCGTCGACCTCGTATGCTACATCAAAGACGCCGACGGCAAGCCTTTCGATCTGCCATCATACGTTGACAACGCAACGGGTTTCATCTCGCAAAAATCGGCCCACGGCCGCGAGTTGCAGGCACTGGAGCTCCCCGGCCTGTGGAACGGCGCGATGAGCGACTGGAACACCGTCTTCATTGAAGTCCCCGCCGAGACCTTCAACCCCGTCAAGACCGTCAACGACCTTCTGCGCCCCTCTCACCAATAAGAGTGAGGGGGCAGCGCCCACGGGCGGCAAGCCCCGCTTTGTTTATCGCCGTCTACGTCGCGGCGGCATCATGACATCCTCAAGATGTTCAACCTCCCGGCGTCCGTCGGGAAAGTTGGTGACGAGGACAACGTCGACCTGCACCTCAAGAGGCAAATTCTTCATCTTCACATACGTGGCACCGGCCCGAGCCAGGCGCAGCAACTTCTGACGGTCAATGCCGAACCGGGCGTCGAAATGTTCGGCGCCACGCGTCTTGACCTCGCAAACAACCAGGCGTCCCGCCCCCTGGGCGAGAATATCGACCTCAACTCCGCCAACCCTCACATTGCGATCAATAATGGCATAACCCTTGCCTGTCAATTCATCGCATGCAACCTGCTCGCCGGCATCGCCAATCTCTTTCGTCGTCATTGTTCTTTACATTCTTTTGACAGGAGAACAGGAGAAACAGGAGCCGTGTTCTGGCACTACTGTTATCCTGTTCTTCTGTCTACCTGACCGGTGATTCATAAATTCTTGATTTGCGGATAATACGATACTTTTCAATCCTGCTCCTCCTGTTCTCCTGTCCAAAAAGAAACTAAGGGCGCACTTTGGCGGCGAGCAGGCGATGACCCAGACGGCAGTAAAGACACTTGCGCACATCGCAGTAGTTGCGGTGAGCCTCGACCATTGCCTGCGACACGAAAGCGTTGGCATTGGCAACACCCGCGGCCTCGAAGTCAGCCGTATAGCGGTTTCGCTCACCGGGAAGGTGTTCCAGCAGGTCAATGGCGCGGTCGCCGAGAGAGTCATCGCCCGTTGCCATGCCGTAGGCCATCAACAGCGGCGCCACGACGTTGATTATCAACATATCTACCGTAGCCGCGCCGAGAGCTGTCGGTTTGGCTCCGCCGGAGGATGAAAAATTATAGTGAGAGGTCCAGAATCCCGTTAAATCAAAGCGGAACAGTGCGCGGGCATCAGTCTCGGTGCGGACGTCAAGCACCCGCTGCATCAGGCTAAAGCCGCCATAGACCATCAGGGCCAGCGTTGCCAGGCGCCGGTGAGGGAACGAGGCCGGGCGCATGCGGCTCATGCGCCACGTCAGCGCTTGGGGAATCGTCAGCCCGAACTTGCGGGCGAGAAAGTCATATTCGCGGGTAAGCTGATCTACATACGGGTCTTGCGGGGCGTCGACGAGGAGATTGGCCTGGCCCAGGAGCATGGCCTCGAGACTCAGAAGCGAGTCGCAATGTTTATGGAGCAACCTCAGAGGCAGCGACGACGCCACGCGCTCGAAGGAATCGCCGTTAATTCCGGCTCCGAGGGCGCGCGCCAGGGTGATGAACGCCGCCTGCTCCCAGTCGCCCGACGAACGCTCCAGGCGCCCGTTGATGGCGTCGACTTTGGCATAGAGGCGTTCAAAGCCGAGATTGTCGAGCCAATCGCGGACAAGTACGGGGCTCAGCGTGCGCAATTCAGCCGCACAGGCCAATGTGTTGGCCGGATTGTTGACAAATTCGGCATAGCGCTCGGAGAAGTCGCGCGCACATGGAAGCACGAGCTGGGGTATCAAACGCCCGTCGGTCGTGTGAATCGGGCAGTCATCATACTGGACAACATGGAGAATCACCGAATCATAGGCCCGGTCACGGTCATGGCCGTGGCGGTACCAGTCGCTCGCGCGGACGTGAATTTCAACATTGCCACACCACATTTCCTTGCCGATTTTAATCTTGGCGTTGAAAAAGTCGGGGCCGGCGTCGCGGTTAAACTGCCCGACGTCTATAACCGCCACCGGGCATCCATCGTTGGTCTTCATCGCGCCGGCAAGCCAAAGGCGATGATGCCACACATATTGCATCAACTCTTCCATCGCGCCATAATCGCCACATAGACGAGCAGAATAACGTTCATCATCAGGGCATAGACTATGGCCGGCACCGCAAGCGAGGCTTCGTTGAACACCAGCGGAGAGGTCGACAAGGCAATAGCCTGCGCGGCGTTCTGCATTCCGACCTCAATCACCAAAGTGCGGCGCTCGCGGCTATTTAGGCGCGAAAGGCGGCCCAAAAGCCAACCGCCGCCCATTGCGAGCAGAATCATCAGCGTGATAACTCCGCCGAGCATTGCGAAGTTCGCCTCGATAACCTCGCGGTTGCCGATAAAGAAGAGGGCCGCAAGGAGCATCAGCAGCGGGAACGCCAGGCGGCGCAAAACATTATGCAACCGCAGCGCGAGCGCCTCGCGGCGGAGACGCAGCAACATGCCCAGACCCACCGGAAGAAGCACCAGTACCAGGTTCTGCATCACCAGATTGAAAACCGGCAGCTCGAACATCGCCCCGAGAAAGAGCGGCAGCGTAAAGAGCGTGATTACGGAACTCAGCGCCGTGAGGCTGACCGAAAGGGCCACGTCGCCGCGCGCAATGCCCGAAAAGACATTGCTCGAACTCCCGCCCGGACAACAGGCAATCAGCATCAGTCCGAAAAACATCGGCCCCTCGATGCCGAAAAGCCTGCAAACAAGAAAAACCACCGCAGGAAGCAGAAGAATCTGACCCGTCAGGCCGGCAAACACCGCACGTGGCCGACGGAACACGAGCGCGAAGTCCGCCCCTTTGAGCGCAAGTCCGAGATCGAACATCAGCAGGCTCAAAATCGGCAGTACAATCAGGATGGATGACATATGGCAAAGTTACAAAAATTTCTCATTGTGGCAAAATTGTTGTAACTTTGCGGCGTTAATAAACCAACTTATACGTTCCGCACAATCATGATGAAAAATTTATCCGCTTGCTGCCTGGCCGCGGCTTCGCTGACCCTGGCATCGTGCACTCTCGGCGAACCCGACAATTCCGATAGCGCCGCCGAAGAGCTGCAGCTCTCGGCGTTGACGGCATATGGTCTGAAAATGATGACCGTCAGCCGCGACAATCTTAACCGCATCACCGAAATCAACTACTCCGGCGAAAACATCTACACCCTCACCTACTCCGACGACTCAGACCGCGCAACATCCATTGTCAGCAAACAGTATGACTATATTTATGACTCAGATTCTGACAGAGACGTGCGCAAACTCACCGAATCTGAAGAATGGACCGACATAGAATATAACACTGACGGTACAATCGCCACGTACAATTACACGGAAACGATTGTTAACGCCTACGATTCCCAAGTCTTAGAAACCGAAAAAGGACGCGCCACCTACACCTACGTCAATGGTCACCCGACGCGTCAGGTCTGGGTCGGCACCATCCTCGAAACGAATCAGGCATCGACCGATTGCATCAATTTCATCTGGGAGGGAGATCTGATGACCGGATGGACCGATGACCCGAACGAAGACAACCCCGAATGGGTGGTTTTTGAATATAGCGATGTTGACAACATCCACCGCCAGTGGGAACCAAATGCCTTTTTCGGCCCGTTGGCAATCACCGGCATATTCGGCCCCGCACCCTCGAAGTTCCTCAAGTCTGAAGAGGTCTTCAGCAACGGCGCCAGCGACGAATTCTATCAATACGCCTATGCTCTCCTGCCAAACGGGCTTATTGACCTCGCAAAATTCGCCGACCGCGACGGCGACACTCTCGTGTTTAACTATATCTACGAAAAGAAATGAAAAAGCTCCTTACCATAATCTTCATGGGCGCCTGTGCCCTCACCGGCGCCGCACAGGCTGACGGCAACGACCTTCGCGCTGACTCCCTGCAGCAAGTAATTGACGAAATGAACCTCAAAGCCGACCGCGAGGCCATCAACAATCAAATCTGGGGTAAGGGCCGCTTCACGCGTCTGGGCTACTCCTGGTCACAAACCGCCGATGAGTTCAGCCCCATAGAAAAAAGCAAATATAGCTTCTTCCTGACCAAAGGAACGACCTACCGCTTCCCCAAGCAGCCGATTGCCGGCCTGCTCAAAATCGGCATCGACGCCATATGGTTCGACGCTCAGTTCACCAAATATAACTCGCCCTATGACTCTCAGGAGTGGACCTCCGAATTCGTCTCCGTGTCATCAGTTTATGACGAAGACGAAGACCTTGACTTCGACTTCAACATCGGATGCATGGGCGCGAGCTTCGCCATGGGCATCGGCCCCAACGTCAGCGTGGCGCCCTTTGCTCTGACTGATATAAAAGGCCTCCGGCCCCTGCGTGTGAGCGCATACTTCCACTACTCGCCGACCTTTCAGCTCTACCTGAAGAGCAACGACGGCGACGTTGAAATCTCAACCGCTTTCTGCAACATGATGAACCTGGGCTGCACACTGACCTACCGCGCAATCGGCATCGGCTACGAGGCCCGCTGGGGCAACGGCAAGTTCAAGCCCTTAGACTTCGAATCTATATTCGGTGATGACGATGACTCCATGGGCACTCAGAAATACAAGCGCCGTTTCGCCAACAACCGCCTCTACATCCAGTTCACATTCTAATTGTCTCTACCCGCGCCCAAAGAATTATGCCCTCAATTTCACAACGCGGCCGGAACATGCCGCAATCTCCGATACGCAAGCTCGTGCCCCTGAGCGACGAAGCCAAGCGCCGCGGCTTGAAGGTCTATCACCTCAATATCGGCCAACCCGACCTGCCGACTCCACGCGAGGGCCTCGAGGCGCTCAAACACATTGACCGTACAACCCTCGAGTACTCCCCCTCCGAAGGGATGCTCTCGCTCCGCCGCAAACTCAAAGGCTACTACGACCGCTTCAACATAAGCGTCGACGTCGACGACATCATCATCACGGCCGGCGGCTCCGAGGCCGTGCTCTTCGCGTTCATGGCCTGCCTCGACCCGGGCGATGAAATCATAGTGCCCGAACCCGCCTATGCCAACTACATGGCCTTCGCAATCAGCTGCGGCGCAAAAATCGTCACCGTTCCCTCGAGCATCGACACCGGCTTCGCCCTCCCCTCGGTCGAAGAATTCGAAAAGCTCATAACCCCGCGGACCAAAGGCATCCTCATCTGCAACCCCAACAACCCGACGGGATATCTCTACACGATGAAGGAGATGATTCAGCTCCGCGACCTCGTGAAGAAATATGACCTCTACCTCTTCTCCGACGAGGTCTACCGCGAGTTCTGCTACACCGGGGCGCCCTACATCTCGGCCTTCCACCTCCCCGGAATCGAGGAGCAGGTCGTGCTAATCGACTCCGTCAGCAAACGCTATAGCGAATGCGGAATCCGAATCGGCGCCATCATTACCAAGCACAATGAACTGAAAGAGAGCATAATGAAGTTCTGCATGGCGCGCCTGAGCCCCCCGCTGCTCGGCCAGATTGTTGCCGAAGCCTCGATCGACGCCGGCCGCGACTACATGCTCATGAACTACAACGAATATGTTGAGCGCCGAAAGTTCCTCATCGACGGTCTCAACCGCATTCCCGGCGTATACTCCCCCATTCCGATGGGCGCATTCTATACCGTTGCCTCCCTGCCGGTCGACGACGCCGAAAAATTCTGTCGCTGGTGTCTCGAAGAGTTTGAACATGAAGGCGCCACAATCTTCATGGCCCCCGCAAACGGATTCTACACCACTCCCGGCGCCGGGCGCAACGAAGTTCGCATCGCCTACGTGCTCAACAAAGAAGACCTCGCCGCTGCCCTGCGCTGCCTCGCCACAGCCCTCGCCGCATATCCGGGCCGCACCATATGAAACTACACTGCAACGCCTACGTCGCAACGCTCTGCCAACTGCTCGTCGCCCTGCTCCTGCTTTGGCTGACGCGCTTCGCTTTCTACTTCTACAACGCCGACGTCATCGGCGAGATTACCGCCGGACGCCTGCTGGTGCTCGCCCTGAAAGGCACTGCGTTCGACATCTCGGTCCTTGCCTATGCCAACGCGTTGTTCATCCTGATGCGCTTCCTGCCGTTTGACTTCACCCTGCGGCGGGGATGGCGCATCGCCGAGATGACCGTCTACGCCCTCGCCAACGCCGCCCTGCTCATCATCAACATCGGCGACATCGCCTACTTCCGCTTCAACGGAGGCCGCCTGCGCATGGACTCATTCATCGGCCTGCTCAACGGCGAGACGATAAAAGTGGCCTTCTCGTTCGTCGGCCAATATGCATGGGCCGTTGTCGCGATGATTGCATTCATCGTCCTGCTTGTCTGGCTCGCAACGCGCTTCAAGCCGCAGACAATCGCCGGCAGGCGGCCCATGCGGTGGATTATGCTGCTGCTCGCCGTCCTGCTGACCTTTCTGTCAATGCGCTTCTGCATCGTCGGGCGCCCGCTGAGTCTCCACCGCGCCGCCGACATGGCCGACCGCCCCGCCGAGATCAACGTGATTCTTAACTCGCCATTCGCAATCATGCGCTCGACCTCGCGGACGAACCCCATGCAGAACCTGACGTTCTTCACCGACGCCGAACTCTCACGCCTGCGCAACTCCCTCCAAAACCCCGCAGCGCCCCTCGACGCCGACACTCTCAAGAGCGCCGTCACGGGCAAAAACATCGTGCTCATCGTTATGGAGGGCGGCGCCCAGCTATGGTTCGACAACCTGACCATGCTCCGCGACGACCCCGCACGCAACCTCATGCCCTTCCTCGACTCCATCGCCTCGGAATCAATGGTCATGACCAACAACATCTGCACCAGCGACCGCTCACAACTCGGACTCGCGGCAATTCTCGGCGGCATACCGACGGTCTCCGTCATGGACTGGGCCGCCGCCTCCTATGCCGGCCTCGACATCGACGCCGCCCCCAAACTCCTCGGCAACATGGGCTATTAAACCCGCTTTTACATCGGGACCAAACCCATAATCCTACACCTCGGCGCCCTGGCCCGCCAAATGGGCTTCAACGAAATCATCGGAATTGACGACGTCGACATTCCCCTCGACCACGAAACCACCAACCAATGGGGCATCTATGATCACGTCATGGGACGCCACGTTGCCGAAACACTCACCGACATGCCCGCGCCGTTCTTTGCCTGCTGGATGACCCTCGACCTCCACGGTCCCTACGAACTGCCCGACGACTGGAAAAGCGATACCTATCCCGCCACCGCCAGCGACCTCGAACGCTGCGTTGAATACACCGACTACGCCATGCGCGAATTCTTCGACCGCGCCCGACGCCAACCCTGGTTCAACAACACACTCTTCGTCATCACCGCCGACCACGGCTGCCGCGACTTCTCATCCGGCAAACTCAATACCCCCTACATCTACTCCCACATCCCCCTGATTTTCTACACCCCCGACGACTCCATCAAACCCGCCCGGCTCCCTCAGCCGACCATGTCCCAGTTCGACACCCCCGCCGCCCTCCTCTGGCTCGCCGGATACGACAAACCCTACGTCAACATGGGCACCAACCCGTTCGACCCGGCCAAACCACACTACGGCCTGCTCATGCGCAACGAAATGCTCAACGTGTTCTCCGACAACCTCGCGATCCAGGCGACCCTCGACGGCCAACGCATCGTCAACGTCTTCGACCTCACGACCGACCCCGCGATGCAATCGCCCCTGACTGTCCCCTACCCCGCCGAGACCGACAACATGCTCCGCTGGCTCCGCGCCCTGCTCCAGGACTATACCACACGGGCCAACACCGCCCGCCTCGCCGGCAATTAACAATAATTTTCACCCGAAATTTTCAAATCTCAAAAAGACTCCGTATATTTGCACCTCCATTAAAAACGGGGCTGACCGGTTTTGACAGCGTGTAGAAGTGGTCAGTAAGCATGCAGAGCAACGATGCCTACGCTCTTTAATCTGGGACATCGAAAATTCAAATGGCGAAAACAACTACGCTCTCGCTGCCTGATTGAAGCACAGTAAATCGGCTTTATCCGCGTAACAGTTACGTGGACGAGACATCGCCCGAGAGTTCTGGACCCGAGACTCCTCGACACGGCGGTGCAGCAAAATCGGGTATAGGAAGCGCGGCGCTCCGACAAGCTTCCGAAACCCTTAGGAGATAAGGCTGCGGTTGGGCGTTTCGGCCCTGCCACCGCACGAAAACCAATCCGAGACTAAGCATGTAGAAAGCTCATCAATTCCACGTTTGGACGAGGGTTCAACCCCCTCCAGCTCCACAAAAAGCCATCCGACCCAAATCGGAAAACACGAGACAAGAGGCTGTGTCAAAATAGGCGCAGCCTCTTTTGACACACCCTCTCCGCGACGCGATTTTGAATGTTGACATACCCCACCATGTCGGATTCGGAGTTCTGCGACACCCGCCCAACTAAACCAAACGGTGCCCCTACCCGTTTTCTTATAAGAATCAACCCCGTCAATCAATGAACAACAGCAACAACCCCGTTTGCCGCCTTCTCGGCATCAGATATCCTCTCATCCAGGCTCCCATGAACTGGATAAACAACGCCGAAATGGTTGCGGCAGTGTCAAATGCCGGAGCGCTCGGCGTGCTCGGGCCCAACGCCGGCCCAAAGGAAATCAACGGCCGAAGGATTCCCACCGAGGAGCGAATCAGCATCGAACTCGACGAGGTGCGCCGCCTGACATCCGCCCCCGTCGGCATAAATATTTTCTCAGCCCACGATGACGCAACCCGCGCCTACGCAATGAAAACAATTTCCGCCGCAAAGGCCAACAACGTCAACGTCTACTGCCTTGTCGGCACCTTCGACGAGATCGTCTATGCGGCAATCAAAGAGGCCGGCGGCATCATTGTGCACCGCGAGCTGACGCCGACCCGGGAATCGGCGCGCATTGCCGAAGAACATGGCGCCGACATCATCGTGGCCACCGGTATTGACGAGGGCGGCATGATTCCGTCGAACGGCATCGGCACGTTCACCATCGTGCCGTCGATAGTCGACGCCGTGAAGTCCGTTCCCGTAATGGCTGCCGGCGGGATCAATGACATCCGTGGCGTCAGAGCCGCACTTGCCCTGGGCGCACAGGGAGTCTACGTAGGCACCCGGTTCATCGCTTCGACCGAATGTCCGGCCGCCCGGGAAGTCAAAGAGATGATAGTTGCCGGCTGCGGAGAAGATATTATCGCCGTGACCCCCAACGAGAGGTCACTGCCAACCCCCGCGGCCCGCAACTACAACCGCAGACTGCTTTCGGGCGAATCGGCCGAAACAATCCACGAGGAAATCATGAACAAGGGAGGTCTGGGACCCGCCATGCTCCACGGCGACACGGCCAACGGCATCATCAGCGTCAATACCGGCATTTCAACCATACGCTCAATAAAGCCGGCAGCCGCCATTGTCGCCGAACTCATGGCCGACTTCACCGACGTCTGACTCAGACGTCAGAATGGGCGTCCGCCTCCCGAGGAGCCGCTGCTCAGAGTGGCGGTCAGCGTCGAGGTCGTGCCGTTATTGTCTAACGTATATGTGGAGCCTGAAGTCAGGCCCGGGCATGTAATCAATATGGAGCTGCCTCCCATGCCGCTACCGCCGCCCGGATTGAATCCGCCGCCGGGGCCTGACGAAGAGGAGCTCGACTTATATTCATCGGGCACGGTAAACGACGCCAGCAACGTGGAACCCGATTTCAGACTGATGACGCTGCCGGCCGTGGCCTGGCCGGAACCGCTGACATAAGCCTGAGTCGACTCGGTCGATGAGGGTACGGAGTTTCCGTCGCCGACGGCAATCATCGCGCCTCCGGTGAAATAGACTGAATAACCACCTTCTTCGTTGGCATCGATGCCACATTCGGGAGAGGTCGTTCCGAAAGCGCGGATTACTCCGCCGCGGATATAGAGATTGCCGTTGGAGTCGAGCCCGTCGTTGTTATTTGAGACTACGGTTATGTCGCCACCGTTAATATACATATGGCCCGACGAGTTGATTGCGTCATCGTAGGAGCAGACGTAGATTTCGCCTTCGTTGATTGTAATCACGCCCTTGCTCTCCATTCCTTCGCCGCCGTTTCCTGAGGTGCTGACCCGGATGACGCCGCCGTTAATTGTCATGTCGCCGTCGGCTTTCATGCCCTTGGGCGAGGATTTCGCATCCGAGGCGAGGTTGTCGGTATTTCCGGTATAGCCGTCATATTCCCTACCGTTGACGTAGGCAAACATGCCGCCGGTGGTCTTGACGGTGATTTCGCCGCCGCCGATAGTGAGCGCCCCGTCGCAACTGATTCCCTTGCCGCCGCTGCCCGAAGCCGAAAGGACGCAGGTGCCCCCGCTGATGCTCACATTTCCGTCAGCTCCAATGCAGCTCGATGCTTTGGTCTTGGAATTCTCGCTATCCCATTTTCCGGGACCGGATACGGTTATTGCAACATCGCCTCCGGCAACGCAGATATCGCCATCGGCCTTGAGGCCCTTCGAGGCCGCGGCAGTGACGTCGACTTTCAGTTTTCCACCGGCAATCGTGATGCTGCCGATATCGTCGGCCTCCGGTGCCGTCTCGTCCTTGAATGAGGTCTGAATGCCGTCGTCGCCCGTGCCGGCAATGGTCAGCTCGCCGCTCTCCATCATGAAATACTGCGCGCAGTTGATTCCGTCTTTAACGGCAGCAAGAACGTTGACCGTGCAATTCTTCATCTCGACATATTCCTTGGCATAGATGGCATGGGCCGTGTTGCCGCTGACATTGAGTTCTCCTCCCCCTTTCAGTTCAAGATGTCCTTTGCAGACCAGTGCGCCTTTTTGCGATCCGGTAGCGCCGTCAGAGATGTTGTTTACCGTGCCGCTCTTGACCGACAATGCAATGCGTTTACCGTTGCGGATGTCAAGCGCCGCGCCCTCGGGGTTGGTCAGCGTCAGGCCGCGCAACTCCAGCGAAGCCTTATATGAGCCTTCAAGACAGAATGAGCCGTTGGGCGCGCTGCCACTCAACACATAGACGATCTCGCCGCTTTCATCGCCAACCGTGTTGCGCTGAATAATCGACACATGGGCGCCGACTACGGTAGCCGCAACATGTCGTGCGATGTTTCCGGCAATCGTGACCGAGGCCTTATCTCCGTCGTAGGCCACCGCAACGGTGTTGTCGGCCAACACCGCTTCTTCAACCCGCATCGACGTGATATCCGAAACCGCAAAGTCCGCTCCCATAATCGAGATTGACGAAGGCCCGTTGCATAGCGCCTCACCCATTTGCGGGGCCGGGAAACTGTAGATTACGTCGCCCAAAGCAACATTGAGCGACTGCGCCCGTGACGGCAGCACCGACGCAGCAGTTGTCAGAATCGACAACATGCAAGCTTTCAATATCTTCATCTCACAACGGTTTTAAAGGTTCTCAAATCGGTCCTGACAACGTAGAGGCCGGCAGGCAGAGCGGCGCGGGCCGACTCCAGCGAGTCATACTCGCCACAAAAAATGCCGGTGACTGAAAAAATTTTCACTCGCTCCGGTTCATCGGCCCCTAACGATGACATTGCAGAAAAGTCACCGTAGAAATAGAATTTCGTCAGCCGATTGAGATCGATGTCAAGCGTGCCCTCGGAGTGGCTCGCACGCATAAAATTACTGTCGAAAGTAAGTAAAAGACCTTCAGACGGCAACGTCACGACAGAACCGTCGTTGAACTCAAATCTGAGATCCGGAAGAGAAGACGCCGAAGCGACCGAAGAGGCCAGAGCCAACGCCAACGCGCAAAGAAAATGTTTCATTTCGGTACCTTTAAATATGGTAGGTTCTATTAATTGGTTTATCAGCGCGTAATGCAGAACCTAAAAGCATCATTGCACTGATTCGTGAGTACA